>JBIQMQ010000033.1:16181-17970 GCA_044463185.1 Nakamurella lactea
CCGACGGTATCGCCGCAATCGAATGTCAGCTGGCGGGCGATGGCGCTGAGCTGCGCCGCGCCCTCCTTCAGCGAGGGATCCGCTGCCATGCCGAGGATCGCCGCGGCGGTCGAGTCGCCCACGCAGTCGATCCCGGTGGAGTCGCCGGTGCCGCGGGCGTCCGCCGTGACGATCGCGTAGCGCTGCCGGATCGGTGCGGGGAGCGACGCGGCGATCGCGGCGATGTCCGTGTAGCTGCGTGTGCCGGGATCGCTGAGCGCCACGATCAGTGGCGGCGCGTCGGCCGGGGTGTCCGGGCCGCGCGCTTCGGCGATCCGCAGGGTAAGCCCGCCGCGGTGTGGCTGCCGGTAGATGATCGGCGCGGCGACGGAGGCGCAGCGCACCGAGAGTTCGGTTCCATCGGGCGTGGTCGAGGCCACACCGGCCGGGCACGCACCCCACGCGACGGGTGGAACGTCCCTGCCAGGCCCGCCGGGTCCCGTCGCCAGGGAACTCGCCGAGGTGGATGCGGCGGTCGTGGCCGGGGCGGCCGCGCCGCCGAACGTGGCCAGCGGCGGACGCTGCGACGGGCCGGCCGTGCACGACGCGGTCAGAAGCAGTACGGCGATGGCCGCCGCCGTGCGCCCCCGGCGAGGCTTCTGCCGCTGCCGCATGATGGTCGATGGTAGCCGGGACATCGCCCGCGCCCGCCCGGTACCGTGGACGTGTGTCCAGCCGATACCTCCGTCCGCAGGCGCTGATCGGACACGTCTTGGTGCTCGCGGCCGCGCTGACCTGCCTGCGGCTGGGCTGGTGGCAGTGGGGTGTGTTCGAGGCGGCACGCGGTACCGCGCAGAATCTCGGGTACGCGCTGCTGTGGCCGGTCTTCGCCGGCTCCTTCATCTTCATGTGGCTGCGGTTCCTGCAGCTCGAAGCGACCCGCGACGCGGACGACGCCCCGGTAGGCCGCGAGGCCGAGGCCGGATCGGGAATCGACACCCCGTTCCAGCAGGACCCGGATGCCGGTGGCCCGGTCGGTGACGGCGCAGTAGCCACCGAGCATGACGCTGCAGCAGGCGGAGCGGAATCCGCCGAGCTGGGCCGGACGGGGCCCACGCGTGGGCGGCGTCATACTCGACCCAGCGCTCCGGTGCGCGAATCGCGGACGGTCGGCATGGGATATGTCGGCGCCGACGACGAGGACGACCCCGAGCTCGCGGCGTACAACCGCGCGTTGGCTCGACTAGCAGAAGAGGACGAAGGACGTGCCCAATGAGTCCAGCGTGAGCCCGGCGGAGCCCGTGCCCGCGACCTTCGAGTTGACGCCCAAGGTCGCGGCGGCGCTGATGCGCTATCGGATCGCGTCGTTCGTGGTCGGTGTGGGGCTGCTGATCCTGGTCGTCGCGATGCTGCTGAAGTACGTCGGCGACATGGGCTGGGCGGTCGCGGTATGGGGACCGATCCACGGCCTGCTGTACGCGATCTACGTGCTGCTGGTCTTCGACCTGTCGTACCGCGCCGGTTGGAAGCTCACCAACCTGCTGAAGATTCTGCTGGCGGGTGTCGTTCCGGTGCTGTCCTTCTTCGCGGAGCACTGGGTGAACCGGACGATGTTAGCGGGAAAGCGGCTCTAGCTGGGCGTGCCGGTTAGCTTCACAGGCGGATTTCTACCGGCGGTCAGCCGGCCGAGGTGCGCCGCGGGCTGCCCGGGCTTCCCCGCAGTTTTTGCTCGGAGTTTCCGCCGACGGTGTGATCCGATGGTGGGCGATACTGGGATTGAACCAGTGACCTCTTCCGTGTCAGGGAAGCG
>JBIQMQ010000034.1:0-10562 GCA_044463185.1 Nakamurella lactea
CATCGCGGAGCGGCTGAGCGACGTCGTCGCCAGCGCCAGCGTCACCGTGTAGCGGAGCTCGGGTCGACAACCCTGCCGCGGGTGCTGTGTCTTTCTTGCGCCGTTCCTTGCCTTCGTTTCGGGCGGCATTCGCTGGCGCTCGTGACACCCTGCACTGCGGCCGCGTCACGACGCTAGGCGCAGAAGCCTTCTCGTCGTCGGTCCAGGCACAGCAGCCCGGCCAACGTGCGGCCGTCGTCGGCCAGCACCACCAGTCGCGACAGGCCCCGCTCGCGCAGTATCTCCGTGGCCTCGGTGACCGGCCGGTCCGGCGTGATCGTGTCGACCTCCCGTCGCGCGAACGTGCGGATCGGTGTGCTGCCGGCCAACAGGCTGGGCAGATCGCTCCGGTCCAGCAGCCCGACGAACTGGTCGCCATCCACCACCAGTGCGCTGATCACCTTCGGATTGCCGAAGAATTCTCGGGCGTCGGCGAGGGTCGCGGCGCCAGGGAGGGTTTTCGGCGAACTGAGCATGACGTCGCGCACCAATTGGGGGGCGGCGTCATCCAAGGTGATCTGCGCCCGCTCGCAGCTGGCCACTGCAGGATCGACCGCCGGCATCGCCCGCGGTGACAGTGTGGTCGACGCTCCGGCCGCGTGCCGGCCCTTTCCCATGCTCATGTCCGCCTACCGCCTTTCCGGCGCTCGGTGCCACGCTGCGACGTCGTGTCGTAGCGCCAGTCTAGGGCGCGGCCCGGATATGGGCAGGTGTCAGCACGTCCGCCGGGCGAGGGGCCGGGGTGCGTGTCGGGTTGGGCCGCAATTCATGCTCCGCCTCTGGGGAGCGCCGCCGTCAGGCGTGCGCGGCGTCCACGGGGACGTCCACCGGGATCAGCGTGGTTCCGCCGATCTTGCCGTCCAACTCCTCGGCGAGCTGGTCCCGACCGGCCAGGTGCAGCAGCAGAAACGCCGTCACCAGCGTGCGGGCGGTGGCGGCCACCGAGCGGGACGGCCGATCCTTCAGCAGCGTCGACGTGAGGTGCTTGCCCTCGGTGACACCCAGGTGACGAGCCCGCTTGATCCGCCGCAACTGGACCGGCCCGCCCCACGCCCGGGCGAGGGCCATGCCGCCTGCATCCGGGTCGGCGAGACGGTCGGAGCCGCCCACGAGATGCAGTCCCGGTGTGGCGATCCGGGTGGCGGCGTCCACGGCCGACGGTGAGGTCGGTGACGCGAAGATCGTGACGGTCGCCTGCACGGGCGGAGCGCCCGCCGCCGCGGCCAGCACGGCGGCGCCGCCGCCGATGCCGTGCCCCATGGTGGCCAGGCGCCGCGCGTCGACGGTGACCCGGCCGTTGTGCAGTTTCGCGTCGGCTAGCCGGTCCAGGGCGCGGGACATGTCCAGCGCCAGCCCGCTGTGCGACGGCAGGACGCCGCGCTCGGTGGCCGGTGCCGCGGCGACGAATCCCCACGACGCCAGCATTCGTAGCGTGTCGGCGTAGCGCCACACCGGCTGCAGGTACCCGTGGCCGAGTACCACGGCCGGGCAGCGGGGTCCGGTGAACGGCGCGAAGACCATGCCGGGA
Organism: Nakamurella lactea; assembly: GCA_044463185.1. Lineage (GTDB taxonomy): Bacteria > Actinomycetota > Actinomycetes > Mycobacteriales > Nakamurellaceae > Nakamurella > Nakamurella lactea_A. The sequence continues at coordinate 1,568 of JBIQMQ010000034.1, forward strand.
ATGCCGATGGCGGCCAGATCGCCCGAGACGACGCGGTGCGGGCCGCGATGACGCAGATACTCGAGAGTCGGCCGCGACGACGAAGGGCCGGGATTGCTGCGGGCCATCGTGCACCGCCTCCCTGCTCTCGCCTGGCACCGTCCCTGCATGGTACGGCAGCGCGCGCGAGTCGACGGCCCGGTGCGGGCGCCGGCCGGCCGAGGCGGGCAGAATCGGACACGGATGCGCCGAGCACGGCGGGGACCGCCGGCGGGCACGGACGAAAGGCGAAGCGCCATGAGGATGGGTGCGCGATGAAGGTAGCAGTGGCCCAGGTCGCGGCGGGCCGAGCCGTGGACGTCAACACCAGGGCGTGCACGGAGTCGATCGCACAGGCCGCCGACTCCGGCGCAGAGCTGGTGATCCTGCCGGAGGTCGCCATGTACTTCGACCCGAAGCGGGAAGGCGACCCCGGGCCGCACGGGCAGAGCCTGGACGGCCCGTTCGCGACGGCGATCGCCGAGGCGGCCCGCGGCCACGACATCGCCGTGATCGCCGGCATGCTGGAGTCCGCCGCGAGCTCCGGCACCGACGACGCCGGCAAGGACTACAACACGGTGATCGTCGTCGACCGCACCGGCCGGCGGCTCGGGTCCTACCGCAAGATCCATCTCTACGACGCCTTCGGCTTCCGCGAGTCGGACACCTACCTGCCCGGACCGTTCGCCGCGCCGCCGGTGTTCGACATCGGCGGGCTGCGCGTCGGCGTGCTCACCTGCTACGACCTCCGGTTCCCGGAGGCGTTCCGCTGGGTGGTGGATGCCGGCGCCGAGCTGGTGGCGCTCCCGTCCGCCTGGATCGCCGGGCCGGGCAAGGAGGCGCATTGGCAGACGCTGCTCGCGGCGCGTGCCATCGAGAACACGGTGTATCTGGCCGGGGCCGGCCAGACCGGACCGGTGTGTTGCGGGCGCAGCGCGATCATCGACCCGGCCGGGGTGGCGATCGCGGGGCTCGCCGAGGCCCCGGGCGTCGCCGTCGGCGAGGTGAGCCGTGAGCGGATCGACGAGGTGCGCGTGCTGAACCCCAGCCTGGTCAATCGACGGTTCTCCGTCATACCCGCCGATCGATAGCCGAGCGGTCGCATCGCCGCCGGTCACGCGCCGCACCCGCGGCGTCCCGCCGGTCACGCGCCGCACCCGCGGCGTCACCGCGGCCGAGCCGAACCCGAGCCGAAGCCGAGCCGAACCGGAACCGAAGCCGAGCCGGTCCCGCGCGGTGCGCGAAGATGCGGCATAGCCGTCGCCCGGTCGCAGGCGCGCGCACGCCGGTCCGCCCGTGTGATCCTCGTCGCCCGCCACGGCGCCGAGACGGTCCTGTCCTGGCACAATGCGGGCGCCAGGGCCGATACGGTGCAGATCATGTGCGGAATCGTGGGATACGTGGGCGCCCGTCCGGCTCTGCCGATCGTGATGTCGGGTCTGGCCCGCCTGGAGTACCGGGGCTACGACTCCGCGGGGGTCGCCATCGTGAACGGGGCGGTGAACGGGACCGCGGACGCGGGGGCCGGTCTTGCGGTGGCGAAGGCCGCCGGCGACCTGCAGCACCTGCTGGGCGACATCGGTGACGGCTCCCGGCTCGTCGGCTCCACCGGGATCGGGCACACCCGTTGGGCCACGCACGGCAGCCCGAGCACCCGCAACGCGCACCCGCACCTGGACGCCACCGGGACCATCGCGTTGGTGCACAACGGCATCATCGAGAACTCGGGCATCCTCCGCGCCGACCTGGAGGCCGCCGGCATCGAACCGGTCAGCGACACCGACAGCGAGATCGTGGTGCAGCTCCTGGGCCTGGCCTACCGCGACGGCGAGACGGCCGGTGATCTCGCGGCCAGCATGCGCGCCGTGTGCCGCCGGCTGGAGGGCACGTTCACGCTGGTGGCGGTGCACGAAAACCGCCCCGGCGAGATCGTGGCGGCCCGCCGGTCGGCGCCGCTGGTCGTCGGTATCGGCGACGGCGAGATGTTCCTGGCCAGCGACGTGTCCGCGTTCTTGGAGTTCACCCGCGAGGCAGCCGAACCCGGCGAGGACCGCGTCGTCGCGCTCACCGCGGACGGCTTCGTGGAGACCGACTTCGACGGCACCGTGCACACCTCGCGCCGGTTCCACATCGACTGGGACATCTCGCAGGCCGAGCGCGGCGGCTTCCCCACGTTCATGGACAAGGAGATCGCCGAGCAGCCGGAGGCGCTGGCCAACACGCTGCGCGGGCATTTCGACGGCACGCGAATCCTGCTGGACGAGCAGCGCCTGGACGACGCCGACCTGCGGCAGATCGACAAGGTGTTCGTGGTGGCTTGCGGCTCGGCGTACCACTCGGGCCTGGTGGCCAAGTACGCCATCGAACACTGGGCGCGGCTGCCGGTCGAGGTGGAGCTGGCCAGCGAGTTCCGCTACCGCGACCCGGTACTGGACCGCGGCACGCTTGTGGTCGCCGTCTCGCAATCCGGCGAGACGATGGACACCCTGGAGGCGCTGCGGCACGCCCGCCGCCAGAAGGCGACCGTGCTGGCGGTGTGCAACACCAACGGCGCGCAGATCCCGCGGGAGTCCGACGCGGTGCTGTACACGCACGCCGGCCCGGAGATCGGCGTGGCCTCCACCAAGGCGTTCCTGGCCCAGGTCGCCGCGAACTACCTGGTCGGCCTGGCCCTGGCGCAGGCCCGCGGCACCATGTATCCCGCGGAGGTCGCCGCCGCCTTCGACCAGCTCGCCCACATCCCGGAGACGGTCGGCGAGACGCTGGCCATGATGGAGCCGGTGCGCAAGCTGGCTGCGGACCTGGCCTCCTCGCCCGCGGTGCTGTTCCTGGGCCGGCACATCGGCTACCCGGTGGCGTTGGAGGGCGCGCTCAAGCTCAAGGAGCTCGCCTACATGCACGCCGAGGGGTTCGCTGCTGGCGAATTGAAGCACGGCCCCATCGCGCTGGTGGAGGACGGGCTGCCGATCGTGGTGGTCACTCCGCCCGCCTCGCTGCATCCGGCGCTGCACCGCAAGATGGTGTCCAACATTCGCGAGGTGCAGGCCCGCGGAGCCCGCACCATCGTCATCGCCGAGCAGGGTGACGAGGCGGCCGCCGAGGTCGCGGACACCGTCATCTCGGTGCCGGCGGTGCCCGGGTTCCTGCAGCCGTTGGTCGCGACCGTGCCGCTGCAGATTTTCGCGGCCGAGGTCGCCCGGGCGCGCGGCTACAACATCGACAAGCCCCGTAATCTGGCCAAGTCGGTGACTGTCGAATAGCGAAGGGTGGGCGCCATGCCGCCGGAGGGCCTGTCGGTCGGGTATGACGCCGCAGCGGGCCCGGCCCCGTTCGGCGGGGTGGTCGCCGTCGGCGCGGACATCGTGGACGTCGGCCGGTTCGATGCGGCGCTCACCCGCACGCCAGCGCTGGCCGCCCGGCTGCTCACCCCGGCCGAGCAGCTCACCCCGGCGGGGCACCGGCGCTCGGCCGCGTCGTTGGCGGCCAGGTTCGCCGCCAAGGAGGCCGTGGCCAAGGCGCTGGGAGCGCCGCGCGGGCTGGACTGGCACCACTGCATCGTGGAGGCGGAGGGCGACGGCCGGCCGCGGATCGCGGTGAGCGGCACGGTCGCGGCGGCGGCCGCCGAACGGGGCATCGCCCGCTTCGAGCTGTCCCTGACGCACGACGCCGGCATCGCGGCGGCCTTCGTGGTCGCGGTGCGCTGACCGCCGGTTCGACCCACGGGCATGACGCAGCCCCGAGCACTGCGATCCGCGCGGGCCGGCGTGCGACAGTAGAGCCGTGAGATACAGCTACACGACCGCCCAGATCCGGGCCGCCGAGCGGTATCACCTGGCGCGCACGGCGCCGGACGCTCTGATGCGCCGGGCCGCCCGCGCGGTCGCCGATGCCGTGATCGGACTCCTGCCGTCGCCGATCCCGGGACGCTCGGCGGCACTGCTGGTGGGGGCCGGCAACAACGGCGGCGACGCGCTCTTCGCCGGCGCCGATCTGCGCCGCCGTGGCATGGCGGTGACGGCGATCCTCGCGGATTCCGCGCGGGCGCACCCGGGCGGGCTGGCCGCGCTGCGCCGCGCAGGCGGCCGGGTGATCGCACTGCACGCGGAGGACCCGACGGCGGGCGACGCCGGCTCCGGCACGCCGCCGATTTCGGCGGCGGTGACGGCGGCCCTGGCACGGGCGGATGCGATTGTCGACGGCCTGGTGGGGCTCGGCGCGACCCCTCCGCTCCGGCCTTCGGCGGCGGCGCTGGTGTCGGTCGCCAACGCTGCCGCCGGTTCGCGGGTGGCCGTCGACCTGCCGTCGGGGATCGACCCGGACACCGGGCGCGAGGCCGGCCCCGCGTTCCGCGCCGACGTCACCGTGACCTTCGGCGGCATGAAAACGGCGCTGCTGTTCGCCCCGGCCGCCGGGCGGGTGGCGGTCGCGGACATCGGCATGGTCCCGGACGAAGCCGACGCCCGAATCCTCACCGACGACGACGCGGCGCGCTTGACGCCGCAGCCGGGCGCCACGGACGACAAGTTCTCGCTCGGCGTCACCGGCGTGCTGGCCGGGTCGGTGCGCTATCCCGGGGCGGCGATCCTCGCGGTGGGTGGCGCGGTCGCCGCCCGGCCCGGCCTGGTGCGCTACGTCGGACCGTGCGCGGCGGACGTGCTGCGCCGCTGGCCGGAAGCCATTGCCGTGCGCGAGTTCTCGCAGGCCGGGCGGGTACAGGCCTGGGTGGCCGGGCCGGGGATGGGCACCGATGGTTCGGCGCTCGGCGCCCTGCGCGACGTACTGGCCACGGACCTGCCGGTATTGGTGGACGCCGATGGGTTGACCCTGCTCGCCCAGGCGCCGTCGCTGCTGGTCGACCGCGCCCGGCGCGGGGTGCCGACCGTGCTCACCCCGCACGCGGGCGAGTTCGCGCGGCTGTTCCCCGATCTGGACCCGGAGGGGCCGGACGGGCGGGTGGCCGCCGTGCGTGCCGCGGCGGCCCGCTGCGGCGCGGTGGTGCTGCTGAAGGGGCACCGCACCGTGATCGCCGGGCCCGACGGCGACACGATGATCAACCTGTCCGGGTCGCCGCAGCTCGCGACCGCCGGTTCCGGAGACGTGCTCTCGGGCCTCGCCGGGGCGCTGCTGTCGGCCGGACTGGACGGCGTCACGGCCGCGGCGCTGGCCGCGCACCGGCACGGCCGGGCGGGGGAACGCGCCGCCGCCGCGGGCCGCGCCGGCGCGTCCGCGCTGCTCGATCACCTGGCCTCGCCGCGCCGCCGGCGATCGGGCTGTGATTCCATCGGAGTGTGACGGTGACCCTGCAGAAAACCACGTCCGTGCCGCATGCCGAAGCAGTCGTCGACCTTGCGGCGATCGCGCACAACGCGCGGGTGCTGGCCCAGGCCGCGGGCTCGGCCGACCTGATGGCCGTGGTCAAGGCCGACGGCTACGGCCACGGTGCCGTGCCCGCCGCACGGGCCGCGCTGGCCGGCGGGGCCCGCATGATCGGCGTGGCCACGCTCCCCGAGGCGATCGCCCTCCGGGCAGCCGGCATCGACGTGCCGGTCGTCGCCTGGCTGTGGGCACCGGACGAGGACGTGCGCGCCGCCGTGGCCAGCGGCGCGCAGATCGGCGTCTCCAGCCGGGACCATCTGCATCGCGTCGTGGGCGCTGCCGGGGCGGCGCCGGCGGCGCCGGAGTCGCCCGCCGGCCAGGTCGCCATCCACGTCAAGGTCGACACCGGCATGGGCAGGAACGGCGTCATGGCCGGTGAGCTGCCCGCGCTGCTGGGCGACATCGCGGCGGCCGAACGCCGCGGCACCGTGCGCATGGTGGGCATCATGAGCCACCTGGCCTGCGCGGACGTGCCGGGCGACCCGTCGACCCCGGCGCAAATCCAGGTGTTCACCGAGGCCGTGGCGCGGACGGAGGCGGCAGGCCTGCACCCGCGCTGGCGGCACCTGGCCAACACCGCGGCGACGTTGACCGTCCCCGCGGCCCGCTTCAACCTGGTGCGCTGCGGCCTCGGCCTGTACGGCCTGTCCCCGGTGCGCGGCGACTTCGGGCTCACCCCGGCCATGACGCTGCGGACACGCGTCGCCCTGACCAAGCGGGTCCCGGCCGGGCAGGGGGTCGGCTACGGGCTCGACTACCACACGACGGCGGAGACCACGCTCGCGCTGGTGCCGGTCGGTTACGGAGACGGTATCCCGCGGATCGCGGCGGGCCGGGGCGAGGTGCTGGTGGCCGGCAAGCGGCGCCGGTTGGCCGGCAGGGTGGCCATGGACCAGATCGTCGTCGACTGCGGCGACGACCCGGTGAGCCCCGGGGACGACGTCATCGTGTTCGGAGCCGGCACGGGTGGCGAACCCACCGCCGACGACTGGGCCGGCTACTGCGACACCATCAACTACGAGATCGTCACTCGTGTGGCGCCGCGGGTGCCGCGACGCTACACCGGCGGGGCGGACACCCGATGAACGGGCTGCTGCTGCCCACGGCGGACGACACGCACGCCCTGGGCCAGGCCATCGGAACGGTGCTCGGCCCCGGCGATCTCGTCATCCTCGACGGCGCGCTGGGCGCCGGGAAGACCGTCTTGACCAAGGGCATCGCCGTCGGGATGGGCGTCACCGGCATCGTCATGTCGCCCACCTTCGTGATCGCCCGCGTCCATCGCCCCGCTCGCCCCGGCGGCACGACGCTGGTGCACGTGGACGCGTACCGGCTGGGCGGCGCGCCGGAGCTGGACGATCTGGACCTGGACACCGACCTGACGGATGCGGCCGTCGTCATCGAATGGGGCGGGGGACTGGCCGAGCAACTCGCCGAGGATCACCTGCTGGTGCAGCTGGAGCGGCATCCGGACGACACCCGCACCGCGCGACTCACCGGCACCGGTCCGCGGTGGTCGACGCTGGTGGAACGGCTGAACGCGCAGTGGGCACGGCCCGCCGCATCGCGGTGACGATCGGTTCAGTCACCGGCGGGGCGACTGGGCGATTTGACTGCGCCGCGGCGGGATTGATGCCTTTTCGTGACCTTCTCGATGCGGCAGCAGCCAGCAATATGTCTTAGTGTTTGGGCACCACCGTACCGGCGTGCCCCTTCGGCGCGGCCAGTGCAGTGCAGAGGTCCGGTTTTTCTTCCACGAGGCCGCCAGGGCGCCATGGCGTTGGGCCGGACGAGGTGCCGGTGGACGCGACAGGAATGGCCTGATCTCGCCCGTCGGCCTCATGACCAGGAGGTTTTTGTGCACAAGTCCGCCAAGTTGACCCTCATCACGGCGTTGGGGGTGTCCGTCGCGATGGTGGTCGCAGCCTGTGGTTCGGGCCGTACCGACGACAACGCCACCAGCTCGCAGCCGGCCGGGAGCTCGTCGGCGCAGGAGAGCAGCGCGCCCGCCGAGACCGGCGAGAGCAGCGAGCCGGCAGGCAGTGACAGCGGCTCCGCCGACAGCGGTGCCACCATCGCCATCGGCACCACGGACAAGGTCGTCTCCCTCGACCCGGCCGGTTCCTACGACAACGGCTCGCTGATGCTGGAGCTGCAGGTCTACCAGTTCCTGATGAACATCCCGGCGGGCGAGAGCACCCCGACGCCGGATGCGGCCGAGAGCTGCGACTTCACCGACGACGGCGCGACGTACACCTGCACCATGAAGCAGGGCCTCACCTTCTCCAACGGTGACCCGCTCACCGCCCAGGACGTGGCGTTCTCCTTCCAGCGTGTCGTCGACATCAACGACCCGAACGGCCCCGCCTCGCTGCTCGGCAACATGAAGTCGGTCGAGGCGAAGGACGACTCCACCGTCGTCTTCACGCTCAACAACCCGAACGACCAGACCTGGCCGTTCGTGCTGGGCACCTCCGCGGGCCCGATCGTCGACTCGAAGGTGTACCCGGCCGACGCACTGCTCCCCGACGAGCAAGCCGTCGGTTCCGGACCGTACAAGATCGACTCGTACTCCAAGAACGAGCTGGTCTCGCTGGTGCCGAACGACAGCTACAACGGCAACGGCGGCGAGGTGAAGAACGCCGGCGTCACCCTCCAGTACTTCACGGATGCCTCGAACCTGAAGCTCGCCGTGCAACAGGGTGACGTGGACGTGGCGTGGCGCACGCTGGATCCGCAGTCCATCACCGACCTGAAGAGCAACAGCAACGTGCAGGTGCTCGAGGGCCCCGGTGGCGAGGACCGCTACATCGTGTTCAACCTGAAGACGATGCCCGGTGACGACGACGCCCAGAAGCTGGCCATCCGCCGCGCGATCGCCTACTCGATCGACCGCCAGCAGATCGCCACGAAGGTGTTCCAGGACCAGTACCAGCCTGCTTACTCGATGGTTCCGGACGGCTTCCCCGGCCACGTGGACGCCTTCAAGGACGAGTTCGGCGAGACCCCGGACAAGGACGCTGCGGCCAAGGAACTCTCCGATGCCGGCGTGACCACCCCGGTGACCCTGCCGATCCAGTACAACCCGGACCACTACGGCTCGGCCTCGGACCTGCAGTTCAACGAGATCAAGTCCCAGCTCGAGGCGACCGGGTTGTTCAAGGTCGACCTGCAGTCCGCGGAGTGGACCACCTACTCCAAGGAGCGCACGCAGGACGCGTACCCGATCTACCAGCTCGGTTGGTATCCGGACTTCCCGGACGCGGACAACTACCTGACGCCGTTCCTGTCGCCGAACAACTTCGTGCAGGCGCACTACTGTGACGCCGACGCCGCGGAGGGCTCCCGTCCCTGCGACACGGACGGCGTGCTGCCGCTGCTGACCACCGAGCAGACCCAGTCCGGCGACGCCCGCATCCAGGCCATCGAGAAGATCCAGGAGATCTCGGCAACGGGCGTCATGCCTACCCTGCCGCTGCTGCAGGGCAAGCAGATCGCGGTGACCGGGACCGACGTCACCGGCGTGCAGGACACGCTGGACGCGACGTTCCTGTTCCGCTTCTGGATGATCGGCAAGAACTCCTGATCCATCCGTGAACGG
>JBIQMQ010000034.1:10662-17914 GCA_044463185.1 Nakamurella lactea
CCGTGAACGGAGGATTGGGGACTTCGTGGCAAGCACTACCGCGCGGGCAGGATCCCTCCCGCGCTATCTCCTGACCCGCCTGGCGCTGGTCATTCCGATGATCTGGATCTTGATCACCCTCGTGTTCTTCCTGATGCGGGGGATCGGCGATCCGATCACGGCCTCACTGGGCGGGCGGCTGCCCGCCGATCAGCTGCAGGCCCGGATCCACGCGGCCGGGTACGACCGGCCCATCCTGGTGCAGTACGGCGACTACCTGTGGAGTCTGCTGCACGGCGACCTCGGTACCACCGTGACGGACAACCGGCCCGTCACCGAGCTGCTGCGGGTCAACGGCGCCGCCACGCTGGAGCTGGCGTTCTGGGCGTTTCTGGTGGCGCTGGCCATCGGCATCCCCCTCGGCCGCATCGCCGCCCGGCATCGCGACCGCATCCCGGACGTGTTCCTGCGCATCTCCGGCGTGTTGTTCTACGCGGCGCCGGTCTTCTTCGTCGGCCTGCTCGGCAAGCTGGTGTTCGCCATCTGGCTGGACTGGCTGCCGGTTTCCGGTCGGGCCAGCGCCAAGACGATCCTGGCCATCAACCACGTGTCGCCGAAGACCAACGTCTACATCGTCGACGCCATCCTGTACGGCGAGCCCAGCTACATTTGGGACGTCATCTGGCACACGATCATGCCGGCCATCACGCTGGGTCTGCTGGTGGGCGGCATCTTCCTGCGACTGGTGCGCACCAACCTGCTGCAGACGATGAAGGACGACTACGTCGAGGCGGCCCGGGCGCGCGGCGTGAAGGAAGGCCGCATCAACCGCAAGCACGCGTTCAAGAACGCAATGGTGCCGGTGGTCACGGTGATGGGCCTGCAGGCTGCGCTGCTGCTGGGTGGCGCCATCCTCACCGAGGAGACGTTCGAGTGGCAGGGCCTGGGGTACATGCTGGCGCAGTACCTCATCAAGCGTGACTTCGTCGCGGTGCAGGGCATCGTCACGCTGCTGGCGGTGGTGGTCGTGGTGGCGAGTTTCGTCATCGACATCATCACAGCACTGATCGACCCGAGGGTGAGGTACCGATGAGCGCCACCATCGCGGCCGGCGGCGCCGTGCCGACGATCCCGCCGGACCGGAAGTCGGGCACGCTGACCCGCGCCTGGCGGACGTTGCGCCAGGCCGGCGGCGTGCAGATGGGCATGCTCGCGTCCGGCACGTTCATCGTGCTCATGTTCACGTTCCTGGCCGTCTTCGCGCCGCTGCTCTCGCCGTACGGCTTCAACGACAACTCTGCGGACGGCGTCGATTTCCCGACGCAGGCGCCGCCCGGGGCCGGGCACTGGTTCGGCACCACCACCGGCTTCGGCGCCGATGTGCTGTCCCAGGTGATCTACGGCAGCCGCACCGCGCTCGAGGTCGTGATCCTGTCGGTGCTGCTGGCCGTGATCGTCGGGGTGCCGCTCGGTCTGATCTCCGGATACATCGGCGGCTGGCTGGATCGGGTGCTGGTGTTGATCACCGACGCCCTGTTCGCGTTCCCGTCGCTGCTGCTGGCCCTGGTGGTGTCCATCGCCGTGGTGGGCGGCGGCTCGAGTTCCGGCGGCGGTGTGCTGGCGGCCGCGGTGTCCATCACCGTGGTGTACATACCGCAATACTTCCGGGTGGTGCGCAATGCCACCGTGTCCGTCCGCGAGCGACCGTTCGTGGAGGCGGCCCGCGCGCTGGGCGCGAAACCGGGCGCCGTGATGCGGCGGTACGTATTCGGCAACGTGGTGCAGTCCGTGCCGATCATCGCCACCATCAACGGCGCGGACGCGATCCTCACCCTGGCCGGCCTCGGCTTCCTCGGCTTCGGCATCGAGCCGTCGTCCGCGGCGGAGTGGGGCTACCAGCTCAACAAGGCGCTGCCGGACATGGCGTCCGGCATCTGGTGGACGGCGATCTTCCCGGGCACCGCGATCGTGCTGCTGGTGCTGGGGCTCTCGCTGATCGGCGAGTCGCTGAACGACGTCGTCGATCCGCTGCTGCGCAGCAAGCGCCTGAAGAACGTGATCCTGCCGGCGCGGATCGGAGCCGCATCCGCGGCAGGTTCGGGGGCCGCGGCGGGCTCGTCGGCGGGTATGACGCAGCCCTCGGGCGGCGCCGCCCCTGGCGCGGTGTTCCCCGACTCGGCGACCCCCGATGCCGACGCGCAGACCGTGATCTCGGTCCAGGATTTGCGCGTCTGGTACGCGGGCACCAGCGGCCCGATCAAGGCCGTGGACGGCGTGAGCTTCGCCCTGAAGAAGGGCGAGGTGCTCGGTCTGGTCGGCGAATCCGGCTGCGGTAAGTCCACGCTGGGCCGCGCCATGCTGGGGCTCACCCCGTCGACGGCCGGCCAGGACGGGCGGCTGGAGTTCCGCGGCAGGAACCTGCTGGAGAACTCGCCGCGCGAGTGGCAGAAGGTGCGCGGCGCCGGCTTGGGCATGATCTTCCAGGAGCCGATGACCCGGCTGGATCCGCTGATGCGGGTCTCGGACCATTTCCGCGAGGCCATCCGCACGCACGAGAAGATTTCGACGAAGCAGGCGGATCGGCGTGCGCTGGACGCGTTGCGTTCGCTCGGCATCCCGCCGAGCCGCTACAAGAACTTCCCGCACGAGTTCTCCGGCGGCATGCGACAACGCATCATGATCGCGCTGGCGCTGTCCATGCGGCCCGAGTTCGTGGTGGCCGATGAGCCCACCACCGCGCTGGACGTGCTGGTCGAGGCGCAGATCATCGAGGTGCTCGGCCAGATCCGCGACACGCTGCACCCGGCGATGATGCTGATCACGCACAACCTGGGCATCATCGGCCGTGTCTGCGACCGGGTCGCCGTGATGTACGCCGGCCGGATCGTGGAGCAGGGCACCGTGGACGAGGTGTTCGGCAATCCGAAGCACCCGTACACGCAGGCCCTGCTCGGCGCGACGATCTCGCTGGAGACCACCGAGCTGACGTCGATTCCCGGCGCCCCACCAGATCTCGGCGACCTGCCGCCGGGTTGCCGGTTCGCCGACCGCTGCCCGTTCGCGATGGAGGGCTGCCTCACGGTCCCGCCGCGGCCGCTCGAGGCGGACGGGCGCATCGTCGAATGCCACCTGTACGACGACCTGCTCACCGAAGCGCAGCGCACCCCGCTGGTGCGCGCCGAGATCGAGGTGGCCGATGAAGCCTGATCCGTCCGCATCCATAGGCGCGGCAGCTGGCACCTCCCTGTCCGACGCGCCGCGCCCGATCGTCTCGCTCGAGGACGTCGAGGTGCACTACCCGCTGGGCGGATCGTCCGTGGGGCGGCTGCTGGGGCGGTCGCTCGGCGTGGTCAAGGCGCTGGACGGCGTCTCGCTGGACGTGGCGCCCGGCGAGATCGTCGGCCTGGTCGGCGAATCGGGGTCCGGGAAGTCCACGCTGGGCCGTGCCGTCCTGGGCATGGCGCCGGTCACGCACGGGACGGTCACCTACCGGGACACCGTCATCTCCCGCCTGTCCGACGAGGCGTTCCGCCCGTACCGCAAGAAGATCCAGATGATCTTCCAGGATCCGGCCGCGGCGTTGAACCCGACCATGACGATCGGCGAGGGCATCACGGATGCGCTGCGCATCCACCGCATCCCGGAATCCGAACGTCCCAAGCGGGTGCGGGACGCGCTGGAGCGGGTGGGCCTCGCCCCGGCCGGCCGGTTCATCCCGAAGTACCCGTCGGAGCTCTCCGGCGGGCAGAAGCAGCGGGCCATCATCGCCCGGTCCATCTGCCTGGGCCCGGAGATGCTGATCGCCGACGAACCGATCTCCATGCTGGACATGTCGGTGCGGGCCAAGATGCTCGATCTGATGGAGAGCCTGCGCCGGGATCTGGGCATCGCGTTCCTGTACATCACGCACGATCTGGCCTCGGCGCGGTTCTTCTGCGACCGGATCGCCATCATGTACCTGGGCCGGATCGTGGAGATCGGCCCGGCGCAGGAAGTGTTCGACCGGCGTCAGCACCCCTACACGCAGGCGCTGCTCCGCGCGATCCCGGACATCTCGCATCGCAAGGACACCGTCACCGAGCTGCCCCGTGGCGAGATTCCCGACGCGTCCCGGCCGCCGATGGGCTGCCCGTTCCACCCGCGCTGCCCGATGGCGTTCTCCGCCTGCGGCTGGGAGGGACGCGACCTGCGCACCCTGCTCGAGGACCGGTGGACCACGGTCGACCTGGACACCTATCGCAGCGAGTCGTCGTTGGTGAAGGACCTGGATTCGGTGCACACCACGGTGACGGACACGGCGGCGACCTCGCTGATCCCGAGCCGGGACCCGGCGCGCCTGAAGCAGATCATCGAGGAGATTCGGGCCGCCAAGCCCGACGAGCCGTTCTTCACCGCGCTCCGCGGCATGCACGTGGAGCATGGCGGGCTGCGCCTGGAGCTGGCGCCGTTCCGGCGGCCCTTCCTCACCCCGCAGCCCGGACGGGTGGGCGAGGTTTCCTGTCACCTGTACCCGAGCGACGGCGGCGCCCCCACCGAGTCGACTGCCTGAGCGGAGGGCATAGCCGCCGCTCAGACAGTCGACTGGAGTGGGACGCCGGGGGTGCTGGCGCGCACCACCACGTCGCCCTTGATCGCCGTGGGCCGCGCTTCTCGCCGGTCAGCGTTGTCGCCGAGTGCGAGTTCCAGTGCGGCGCGGCCGATCTCGGGCAGCGGCAGCCGCACCGTGGTGAGCGGCGGCTCGATGTCGCGCAGCGTGGGAATGCCGTCGAAGCCGGCCAGCGCCACGTCGCTACCCACCCGGTAGCCGTGCTCGCGCAGGGCGGCCATGGCGCCGACCGCCATCACGTCGTTCACGGCGAAGACGCAGTCCGCCGCGAGACCGCGGTCCAGCAACTCGCGCATGGCCACGTAGCCGCCGTCCCGGGTGAACTGGGTGGTCAGCACGTTCTCCGGGTCCAGCTCCACCCCGGCGCGCGCCAGTCCGTCGCGGAATCCCGCGAGCCGGTCCTCGCAGGTCACCAGGTGTTCCGGCCCGGCCAGCACGGCGAAGCGGCGATAGCCCAGCGAGCACAGCGTGGCGGCGAGCTGCGCCGCCCCGCCGCGGTTGTCGATATCGACGGCGGGCACACCGAGCCCGTCCGCGCCGATCGCCGCGACGCGGCCGCCCACCGCGGTCAGGGCCACCACGGCGCTGCGCGCGGCGGCCGCCGACTCCGGGTCGGTGAAGCGCGATCCGGCGAGGATCACCGCCTTCGCGCGTTGCTGCAGCAGCGCCCGAAGGTGGGCGAGTTCCAGCTCCGGGTCGGAGTCGGTAGATGCGATCGTCACGATCAGCCGGCGTTCGGCGGCGGCCGCCATCACGCCGGACGCGACGGCCGCGGCGTACGGATCGGCGATGTCGTGCACGATCAGCCCCACCGTGGTGGTGGTGCCGCGAGCCATGGCCTGGGCATGCGCGTTGACCGAGTAGCCGAGTTCCGCGGCCGCCGCGGCCACCCGGGCGGCCAGGTCCGGGCGCACCCGGCGGCCCGGCGAGCCGTTGAGGGCGCGCGACGCCGTGGCCGGCGACACCCCGGCGGCCCGCGCCACATCGGCCAGTGTCACCTGCCCCGCCACCGCGCCCAGTCTTCCCCGCATCGCGTATGACGCTAATGCATCGCGCCACCGCCGCGGTCGCCGTCCGGGCACCCGCGGTCGCCGCTCGGGCGCGCCCGGTCGCCGTCCGGGTCGCCGGAGCCGCCGCTCGGGCACGCCCGGTCGCCGTCCGGGTCACCCGAGTCGCCGCTCGGACACCGGACCCGTCCCGCCGCACGCCCGCGCACCGTAGGATCGATGACCGTGCTGGTTCTCGCGATCGATACGTCCACGCCCGTGATCACCGCCGGGGTGGTGGCGGTGAAGCGGCCGCACGAACTGGCCGAGGAGATGGCAGCTGGCGACGCGGAGCCTCAGCCGGTCCGGCTCCTCGCCGAGCGCTCCGTGACCCACGCGTTCGGGCACGCGGAGCATCTGATGCCGCTGATCACCGCGGCCCTGGACGAGACCGGCCACACGGTAAGGGATCTCGAGGCCGTGGTGGTCGGGGTTGGCCCCGGGCCGTTCACCGGCCTGCGCGTCGGCATGGCCACCGCGGCCGCGCTCGGCGACGGTCTGGGCGTCCCCGTGCACGGCGTGCCCAGTCACGACGCCGTGGCCCGTGCCGCCGCCGCCGACGACGGTGACTTCCTGGTGGTCACCGACGCGCGCCGCAAAGAGCTGTACGCGACGGCCTACACCGCGTCGGGGGAGCCGGCGCACGGCCCGGACATCGTGGCCCCGGCGGCCCTTGCCGATTGGTGCGCGGCGCGCGGGGTCGCGCCGCAATGGATCACGGGCGCCGGGGCGGAGTTGGCGGCTGGGCTGGCGCTGCCGGTGCGTTCGCCGGCCCGGAGGCTGTCCGAGGGGCTCATCGCCTGCGCGGTGCGCGCGCTTCTCACCGGCGCCGTGCCGGGCCCGCTCACCCCGCTCTACCTGCGCAGGCCCGACGCCACCGAACCGCACGCGCCCAAGCCGGTGCTGCCCGCGGCGGGTCAGTAGGTGCTGGCGTGGCGGGTATGACGCCGCAGCCGGCGGCAGCCGCGAACGGCGTCATACCGATCGGCCCGCTGCGCTGGTGGGATATCCCCGCCGCCGTGGCGCTGGAGCACATGCTGTTCCCCGGGGACTCGCCGTGGAGCGAGGCCATGTTCTGGTCGGAATTGGCTGCCGGGCATCACTACGTCGCCGCCCGCGGCGAGGGCGGCGTCATCCTCGGCTACGCCGGCCTGGCCGCCGGGCCGGACGACGCGGACGTGCAGACCATCGGTGTGGCCCCCGAGGCGCAGGGCCGCGGGATCGGGCGGGCGCTGCTGCGCGACCTGCTGGCCGCCGCCGGGACACGGACGGTGCACCTGGAGGTGCGCACCGACAACGCGCCGGCGATCGCGCTCTACGAGTCGGAGGGGTTCACCCGCATCGGCGTGCGGCGGCGCTACTACCAGCCGTCGGGTGCCGACGCCTACTCCATGCTGCGCCGCGGGGGATACTGACCGGGTGAATGCAGCAGCGCCCGGCGGGGCCGGAACGATCGTGCGACTGGCCACCGGGTCGATCGTCATGGGGATCGAATCGTCGTGCGACGAGACCGGCGTCGGCTTCGTGCGGATCGCCGATGACGGAATGCACCTGGTGGGCCACGCCCTGGCCTCCAGCGCCGACGAGCACGCCCGGTTCGGCGGGGTGGTGCCGGAGATCG
>JBIQMQ010000035.1:0-5631 GCA_044463185.1 Nakamurella lactea
CAATTGAACTTGTAGCGGCTCCAGAGTTCCTTGAGCGCGGTGGTGACGATGTCGCCGTTCGTGACGACACCGTTCACCACCGCACCCATGGGCAGCGCCACGGCACCGAGGCCGTGCGCGCTCACCGTGGTCCTGCCGCCGGTGACCTTCGGCGCGAGCACCGCAGCCCGAACCGCCGTGGCGCCCAGGTCAATCCCGATGACGTGACCGTCACCGTTCATGACGGACGCGCCATTGGCGGGTCGGTTGCGGTGTTTCACTGGTTATTCCTGTCTCCCGTAAATTCTTCGAACGCGTGTCACGAATCAGGAGACTGGGTTGAATGAACCGTCGCCGGAGTCGTACTTAATCGAGTACCCCGTGTCATCGTTGGTCCCTGTGATGGAATAACTTCCGTCCCCAGTCCCGGCACCGAATTCCAAGGTGTTTCCGTTTGAGACGTTTATTTTGACGTCCTCGCCAGAGCCGCAACCTTGATCTTCTGATGCTGCGCCGTCTGTGCCGTCCACGTCCACAAGAGTCACCGCACTATACGCTCCACCTGCGTTCGAAATGCATTGTTCGACTGCGGAAATCGCGTTCCGAACGTCCGCCTCCGCCGACTTCTTCTTCGCGTTGTTCTGATAGTTCAGATACACCGGAATCGCGATCGCGATCAGGATGCCCATGATCACCACGACCACCAGCAACTCGATCAGCGAGAAGCCGGCCTCCCCTCGAGCCCGGCGGGCTCGAATCTCGTCATACTTAGACAGCATTGTGAGCCTCCCAGCTCGTAGCGACGCTCGCCGGATGCGTGGCGCCTGGTCATTGGCGGCTATCCGCCGATGTTCTGGTAGATGGTGAACATCGGCAGATACAAGGCAAGGACCATCGACCCGATGACCGCCCCGAGCACCACGACCATGATGGGTTCCATGGCGGATGTCAGGGCGTCGGTCGCAGTCTTGACCTCGTGGTCGTAGTAATCGGCTGCCTTGTCCAACATTTCAGTGAGTTGGCCAGTTTCTTCCCCGACTTCCACCATCTGGGCGATCATCGGGGGAAACACGGCTAGGTTCGCGATCGGCTCGTGCAGGGGCTTGCCGGCGCGGATGGCGCTACGCACCTCGGTCATCGCGTCGGCGATCACCTCGTTGCCGGTGGTGCCGCCCACCACGTCCAGCGCCTGCAGCGCGGGCACACCCACCTGGAGGAGCGTGCCGAGGTTCCGTGCCCAGCGGGCCAGCGCGATCTTCGTGAAGAGCGAGCCGAAGACCGGCGCCTTCAGCCTGGCCTTGTCCACGGCGAGCCGGAAACCCTTGTTGCCGCGGTACGCCTTCTTGAAGGCGATGAAGCCCCCGATCACGAGCACGACGAGCAGCGGCCCGCCCCAGACGGCATTGTCCGAGAGCGTCACCAGGAATTGCGTCGGCGCCGGCAGTTCGCCGCCGAGCTGGCTGAACATGCGCTCGAAGATCGGCA
The DNA here is from genome assembly GCA_044463185.1 of Nakamurella lactea. Lineage (GTDB taxonomy): Bacteria > Actinomycetota > Actinomycetes > Mycobacteriales > Nakamurellaceae > Nakamurella > Nakamurella lactea_A. Next base: position 1,465 of record JBIQMQ010000035.1, read on the forward strand.
CGATGAACACGATCACCGCGCCGCCCATCAGCAGCGAGAACGCGAGCACGATCAGCGGATACGTCATCGCGCCCTTGATCTTGGAGCGCAACTCCGAATCGGCCTCGTACATGGTGGCGATACGCGACAACGCGTCGTCGAGGAAGCCACCGGTCTCACCGGCCTTGATCATGTTGACCATGAGCGACGGGAAATGATCCGGGTGGTTGGCGAGGGCAGCGGACAGCGTGGCGCCGTGGCGCACGTCGGCGCGCACCCTGCCGATGGCAGATTTCAGCCCCGACTTCTGGACCTGGTCCTCCAGGATCGCCAGCGACCGCAGGATCGACAGGCCGGCCGACGTCATGGACGCGAACTGCCGGGTGAGGATCGCCAGATCCTTCGGCTTGGTGCGCTGCTTGAAGCCCGGCAGGTGAATTTCGCGCTGCAGTCCCTGCCCGGCCTTGGTGATGGAGGTCGGGGTCAGCCGCCGTGCGGCGAGCGCCGCCGCGACTTGCTCGGCCGTCTCGACGTCCATGGTGCCTTTGACGACCTTGCCCGTGGCGTCGAGAGCCTGGTAGGCGAATCCGACTGCAGCCATGCCGTGTTGATCGTCACTCTTCGTGCGGACTTGAATGATGCGGAAGCGTTTCTCGAGCGCCCTTCGACAACTCGGTCGCTCTCAGTCACCTACATTACCGTGCGTGACTAAGTCCTGCGATAGGGCTACACCGTCACCCGCAGAACCTCTTCCAGGGTGGTGAGGCCGGCGGCGACCTTGGTCAATCCGTCCTCCCGCAGCGTCGTCATGCCCTCCGCCTGCGCGACCTTGGCGATCTCGCTGGCGGGGGCGTCGGCCACGGTGAGCCGCTCGATCTCCTCGGAGACCGGCATCACCTCGGTCACCGCCAGCCGACCCCGGTAGCCGGTGTTGGAGCACGAGCGGCAGCCCACCGCGTGGTAGAACTGCGGCGGCCCGGCGATCTCGTGCTGCCAGCCGACCGTGTCCAGCTCCTCCCGATTGGGCGCGTACGCCTCCTTGCACCAGTCGCACAGCCGCCGCACCAGGCGTTGGGCGAGCACGGAGTCTACCGACGAGCCCACCAGGAACGGCTCGATACCCATCTCCACCAGGCGGGTCACCGCGGCAGCCGCGCTGTTGGTGTGCAACGTGGACAGCACCAGGTGGCCGGTCAGGGCCGCCTCGATCGCAAGCTGCGCCGTCACCTGGTCGCGGATCTCGCCGACCAGCACCACGTCCGGGTCGGATCGCAGGATCGCGGGCAGGACGGCGGCGAACGTCAGGCCCGCCTTGATATTCACCTGGATCTGGCTGATGCCCGCGATCCGGTACTCGACCGGGTCCTCGACCGTGATCACGTTGACCTCGGGCCGGGCGATCTCGGACAGGGCCGCGTACAGCGTGGTCGACTTGCCGGAGCCGGTCGGCCCGGTCACCAGCACCATGCCGTGCGGTTTGCTGAAACTGGCCGCGAAGCGCCGGTAGTTGGCGTCCGAGAAGCCGAGCTTGTGCAGGTCCAGGTCGATGCCGCCGGTGTCCAGGATGCGCAGCACGATCTTCTCGCCCCACACCGTGGGCAGCGTGGCGGTGCGCAGATCCACGTGGTGGCTGCCCAGTTCCATGGTGATGCGGCCGTTCTGCGGGACGCGGCGCTCCGTGATGTCCAGCCCGGACATGATCTTCAGCCGCGATAGCAGCGCCGACTGGATCTGCCGGGGGACGGTGTCGATCTCGTGCAGCACGCCGTCGATGCGCAGCCGCACCAGCACCCGGTCCTCGCCCGGCTCCACGTGGATGTCGGATCCGCGGGCCGTGATGGCCCGCTCCAGCAGCGACGTCACGTAGCGCACCACGGGTGCGTCCTCGTCGACGGAGATGTCGTCGGAGATCCTGCTCTCCTCGGCGGCGATCTCCGCGGCGGCCTCGTCCAGGTCGGTGACCGACCTGCTGTAGCGGTCCAAAAGCCGGCTCATGTCGCCGTCCGTCACCACGACGGGGTTGACGATCAGCCCGGTCGCGGCCCGGATATCGTCCAGCGCGAGCACGTTGCCCGGATCGATGAGCGCGACGGTGACGGTGGTGGCCGTCGTGGAGATGGGCACCATCTGGTGACGGCGCGCCAGCGGCAGCGCCAGCAACTTCATCGCGGTCGGGTCGACGGACAGCCCGGAGACGTCCGCGACGTCCAGGCCGTAGAACGTGGCGATCGACTGGGCGAGCTCCTGCTCGGTGACGATCTGGTCGTCGATCAGCACGGTGCGAACCGGCCGGCCGGAGGCCTCGGATTCGGCGATGGCGCGCTGCAGTGCGTCCTCGTTGGTGCCGCCCGCCCGCAGCGCCATCGTGACGATCTGGCCTGCAGGATCCATGCCGTGCTCCTCGGTCGTTGGTGCGGGATCTACTGGGGGGTCTATCGGGTTTTCGGGCCGTGGTCTTTAACTCTTGCCCCCGCTTGCCGAAAAAACGGATACGGTCGCCGCGGGTGCGGCGCGGAGTCGCCCCACCGGGAACGGCGTCATATCCGTGTATGACGCAGCAGCAGACGTTGGACGTTCCGACGGACGCTGACCTCCGACGGATGTCGGTGGCGGTGACCCGCGAACGTAAGGAAGGTCGTACCAGTGACAACGCTGCCTGATGGATTCGACGCGTTGGGTCGCCACGCGACAGCCGGCTTCTCCATGAAGTACGGCGGCTCGGCGAGCTCTGCCGGCGACCTGACAGCGATGGACACGGAGACCGACCGGATCGGCCCCGGTCCGGTGGCGCGGCAGGGCACCGAGGAACTGGACCGGCTGCTGCTGCGGCTGGTCGAAGTGGGCGGCTCGGATCTGCACATCACCGCGGGCATCGGGCCGTGCGTGCGCATCGACGGCCGGCTCAGCCCGTTGCCGGACGAGAAGATGCTGCTGCCGGAGGACACCGAGCGCATCGTCCTGTCGTTTCTGACCGACGAGCAGCGGGAACGCTTCGCGCGGGACATGGAATTGGACACCTCGTACGCGATTCCGCAGCTCAGCCGGTTCCGGGTGAACCTGTACCGGCAGCGCGGGTCGGTCGGGGCGGCGTTCCGTGCCATCCCGCACCGCATTCGCAGCCTGAGCGAACTGGGCGTGCCGAATTCGGTGGAGCAGTTCGCGCACCTGCCCCGCGGCCTGGTGCTGGTGACCGGTCCGACCGGCTCGGGCAAGTCCACCACCATGGCCTCGCTGCTGGACGTGGCGAACCGGACCAGGTCCGGGCACATCGTCACTATCGAGGATCCGATCGAGTACCTGCACCGGCACGGCACGTGTGTGGTGAACCAGCGTGAGGTCGGCAGCGACACGGAGGATTTCGCCACGGCGCTCAAGCACGTGCTGCGGCAGGACCCGGACATCATCCTGATCGGCGAGCTGCGCGATCTGGAGACCACCGCCGTCGCGATCACGGCCGCGGAGACCGGCCACCTGGTGCTGGCCACCTTGCACACCAAGTCGGCCGCGCAGACCATCGACCGGTTGATCGACATCTTCCCGCACGAGCAGCAGCAGCAGATTCGGGCGCAGCTCGCCAACGCCCTGGAGGGTGTGGTGACGCAGTCGCTGCTGCCGCGCCGGGACGGCGGCCGTGCCGTGGTGTGCGAGATCATGATCTCCACGCCGGCGATCCGTGCGCTGATCCGTGAGGACAAGGTGCACCTGATCCCCGGTTACATCCAGGCGGGCGGCGACGTGGGCATGATGGGCTTCGACCAGCACCTCGCCGAGCGCTACCGCGAGCAAGTGATCAACAAGCATGTGGCTCTGGAGATGGCGCAGGACCCGGAGGTGTTCCGGCAGCTCGCCGGGCTGGCGTAGCCGGGGCGGAGTTCGGTGGGGCTGACCGGTGCGGCGCTGCACGTGCAGCGGCATAACGGACAAAAGCCGCGGGTTCTGCGTTCGGGGCTGGTTCGTGACCGACATCCCGACCAACCTTTCGGCTCTGGCTTTCCGCATGGCGGGCGGCGTCATACCCGCTGCTGTTAAAACGAACTCTGTCGTACCCTTGTTCTAGCGTGTACGCGACGGTGAAAAGTCGCTGAACAGGGGTGAGTCACATGGCGAACGGCTGGAGTCCCGAGGAATTGGCCATCGCGTGGCAGAGCGCTCCGGCTCATCTGCGCGGGGGCGCCTCGGACGAGGCCG
>JBIQMQ010000035.1:5731-17863 GCA_044463185.1 Nakamurella lactea
CAGCCGACGATCAGGCCGAAACCGATCTGGCATGCCGTGTCGCCGTCGCGCTCCGGCTCGCAGCCGACCGAGGAGCTGCGCGCACTGGGGCACCGTATCCGCGGCATGGCTGCGGACCTCGCCGCCTCCACCTGCGAGTGGCTGCACCTGATCGAACAGTTCGATCGCGCCGGGGGCTGGGCCGGGGTCGGGATGGCCTCGTGCGCGGCATGGCTGTCGTGGACGTGCTCGGTATCCCCGGCGACGGCTCGCGAGTATGTGCGCATCGCCCGGTCACTGCCGCTGCTGCCACAGATCGATGCGGCGTTCGCCGCCGGGAGACTTTCCTATTCCAAGGTTCGGGTGCTGGTGACGGTGGCAGCCGAGGTCGACGAGTCGGTGCTGCTGAAACAGGCCGAGATTCAGACGGTCTCGCAATTGGAACGCACCGTTCGGGCCTTCCGCCGCGGGGGCGGCTGGCAGCAGGAGAAGGAGCGTCGCGCATCGTGGCGGTGGGACGACGACGGCATGCTGGTCGTCTCCGCGCGCCTGCCACCCGACGAGGGCGCGCTTTTGATCGCAGCCTTGGAGCAATCTCGGAAAGACACCGAGCGCACTGCCGAGGGTGGTGACTGGTCTGATGACGCAGTGCCGGGGACTGCGTCACCGGTGAGTGACGAGGATCGTCGGAGAGCGGCGCTGACCAGGGCCGATCCGTGCGACGTCGCCCGCGCGGACATGCTCGTGACGCTTGCCGAGCGAGCACTGGCGGCCGGGACCGTGGACAGCTCTGGGGACGACAGGCACCTGGTGGTGGTGCACGCCGACCTCGATCAGCTCGCAGAACGGCAGGGGCAACTGCCGGATCCGCCACCTGGTCCGCTCTCGGATCCGCTCTCGAATCCACTGCCGGATCCGCCGCCCGATCGGCTGCCTGGTCCACGCTGTCACATCGAAAACGGCCCGGGGCTGCCTCGTCAGGTGGCACGCCGGATTGCGTGCGACGCGGCCCTGGTCGCCGTCGTGCACCATGTGGGCGCGGGGGAGCCGCTGAGGCTGGGGCGGAAGACCCGGCCCGTCTCCCCGGCGCAAAGGCGTGCGCTACGGATACGGGACGGGGGCTGCCGGTTCCCCGGATGCCCCCGGCGGACCCATCTCAATGCGCATCATGTACGACCCTGGTCGCTGTTCGGGCCGACCGACCTGGACAATCTGGTACTCCTGTGCCGGTTCCACCACATGCTGGTGCATGAAGGCGGATTCACTGTCGCGGTGCGCGATCGGGGCAGTCGCGTCACGTTCCGCGATCCACGTGGTGAGCCGGTATCCGTCCCAGCACTGCCGGGCAGTGGTCGGGTTCGCCCGACGCTCGTCCGGGCGATCGATCCGGCCGGACTCCTCCCGGGCTGGCGTGGGGAGCCGTTCCATCTCGCGGAGACCGCGGGGGTGCTCGCCGGATCCGCGGCGGCGATCTCCCGGGGCGGTGCCTGATGCAACCCCGCGTGCTGGTGCTGTGGTGCCCGGACTGGCCGGCGGTGGCGGCGCTCCGGCAAGCGGAACTGCCCGTGGACAAGGCCGCCGTGATACTCGCCGCCGGCCGGGTACAGGTCGCGACGGCGGCAGCGCGGACCTGCGGGATCCGCGCCGGGATGAAACGGCGTGACGCCGTGTCACGCTGCCCGGAGGTGACGATCCTCGGCAGCGACCCGGACCGCGACGCCCGGATGTTCGAGCCGGTGGCCGCCGCCGTCGAAGAAGTAGCCCCTGGGATCGAGGTGCTGCGGCCCGGCCTCGCCGCCTGCGGCGCGCGCGGGCCCGCCCGGTATTTCGGCTCCGAGGTCGCTGCCGCGGAAAAGATCGTCGACGCGGTCGAGGCGCTCGACGTGGAATGTCGCATCGGGATCGCGGCGACACTGCCCATCGCGGTGCTCGCCGCGCGGCGGTCGGTGATCGTGCCGGCGAAGGCCGCTGATTCCGAGTTCTGCGCCTCCCTGCCCCTGTCCGAACTCGCCCGCGACCCGGCGATAGCGCCACCGCAATGGCGCGAGCTGGTCGATCTGCTGCAGCGGCTCGGCATCGCCACCGCGGGAGCGTTCGCCACGTTGCCCATCGAGAAAGTGGCGACCCGGTTCGGGGCCGACGGGGTGGCCCTGCATCGGCTGGCCTCCGGGCGCGCCGAACGGGACCTGTCCCGGCGACACATCGACGCCGACATCGCGGTGGAGGAGCAGTACGACCCGCCGCTGGACCGGGTGGACGCGGCGGCCTTCGCCGGGCGGGCGCTGGCCGTCCGGTTCCACGGCCGGCTCGCCGCAGCCGGCCTGGCCTGCACTCGGCTGGACATCACCGCCACCACGGAATACGGCGACACGCTGCGCCGCACCTGGCGATGCGTTCGGCCCCTGGATGCGGCGGGCACCGCGGACCGACTGCGATGGCAACTCGACGGGTGGCTGACCCGCCTGCAGAGCAAGCCGACCTCGACCTCCCGCACCGGGGCGATCGTCCGGCTCCGACTCGACGCCGTCGACGCCGTGGACGCCGGCCGCATCCAATACGGCCTGTGGGGCGCGGACGGCTACGGCGACTACCGGGCGGGATCCGCCTTCGCCCGGGTACAGGGCCTGCTGGGCACCTCGGCCGTGCTGGCCGCGCTGCGATCCGGTGGCCGCGGACCAGCCGATCGGGTCTGTCTGGCCGCCTGGGGCGAGGTCGTCACCCCGGAACGCGACCCGGACGGGCCGTGGCCGGGTGCGCTGCCCGCGCCGGCCCCGGCCCGGGCCGCGTTGCCGCTGCAGAGGCAGGCACCCCCCGCCACAGCGGAACCCCCGGCCACGGCACCGACCACCACGATCACCGCCCAGGTGAACGTCTGCGACCAGTCCGGATATCGCGTCGAGGTCACCGACCGGGGGATGCTTACCGGTCCGCCTGCCCGGGTGGCGGGCCGCCCGGTGTTGAGCTGGGCCGGGCCGTGGCTGCTGGACGAACGGTGGTGGTCCGAAACCGCCCCCGGCGCCGTCCCGGCTGCCCCCGGCGCTGTTCCGGCCGCCCCGGGCGCTGCCCCGGCTGGGCGGCGGGCCCGGATGCAGGTGGTCACCGACCCGGGGCCGCCGGTGCTGCTGGAACTCGGTGCCCGTGGCTGGCTCGTGGAGGCCGTCTATGACTAGCGCGGGTGCGCCATGAGCTTCTCCAACCCGCCGGTGCCCTGGGAGGAGATGTCCCGCGTCCTGGCCGGGAAAACACCACGCGACGGCCGGCGGGGCCGCATCCACACGGTGCTGGCCGACGAGTGGCGCCGGAACGGGCCCGCGCCCGGGGCTGCGTCATACCCGCCACCCCCGCCGGAGATGACGCCGCCCACCCGGGTGCCCTACGCGGAACTGCACTGCCACTCCGCCTACAGCTTCCTGGACGGCGCCGCGACCCCCGATCAACTCGTGGCCGAGGCCGTGCGGCTCGGGCTCGACGCGCTGGCCCTCACCGACCACGACGGCTTCTACGGGGCCGTGCAGTTCGCCGAGGCCGCCCGCGACACCGGGCTGAAAACCCTGTACGGGGCGGAACTGTCGCTGAACCTGTCCGCGCCCCAGGGCGGCCGGCCCGACCCCGCCGGGGAGCATCTGCTGGTATTGGCGCGCGGTCAGGAGGGTTACCGGCGGCTGTCCCGGCAGCTCACCGAGGCGCACCTGCGCGGGGGCGAGAAGGGCCGGCCCCGCTACGACCTGGACGCCCTCGCCGACGCCGCCGGCGGGCACTGGCTGATCCTCACCGGCTGCCGGAAGGGGGCGGTGCGCCGGGCACTGGACGCGGTCGGCCCCGACGCCGCGGAACGAGCGTTACGCGAGCTCACCGAGCGCTTCGGCCGGGACAACGTCGCCGTCGAACTGACGTCGCGCCGTGAGCCGGCCGACGACGACACCAACGACGCGCTGGCCCGGCTCGCCCAGGGATTGCGCCTGCCCATGGTCGCGACCACGGGTGCGCACTACGCGGCCCCGCGCGGCTCCCGGCTCGGCGCCGCCATGGCCGCCGTCCGATCCCGCCGCGACCTGACCGCGATCGACCCCTACCTGCCGGCCGGGCCCGGTGCGCACCTGCGGTCCGGGGCGGAGATGGCTGCCCTGTTCGCCCGCTACCCGGGGGCCGTCGAGACCGCCGCGGCCCTGGGCGCGGACTGCGCCTTCGACCTGCACCTGGTGGCGCCCGACCTGCCCCCGTACCCGGTGCCGCCCGGCCACGACGAAGCCAGCTACCTGCGGGAGATCACCCTGGCCGGGGCGATGCGGCGCTACGGGACGCCGGAGAGCAGCCCCGCGGCCTACGCCCAGATCGAGAAGGAACTACGCACCATCGAGGAGATGCACTTCCCCGGCTACTTCCTGGTGGTGTGGGACATCGTGCAGTTCTGCCGGCGCGAGGACATCCTCTGCCAGGGCCGCGGATCGGCCGCCAACTCCGCGGTCTGTTACGCGCTGGGCATCACCGCCGTCGACCCCGTCTATTACGGGTTGCTCTTCGAGCGGTTCCTGTCGCCGGTGCGGGAGGGGCCGCCGGATATCGACGTGGACATCGAAGCCCGGCGGCGCGAGGAAGTGATCCAGTACGTCTATGGCCGCTACGGCCGGGACTGCGCCGCCCAGGTCGCCAACGTGGCCACCTTCCGGGCGAAGATGGCGGTCCGCGACATGGCCGGCGCGCTCGGCTACTCACCCGGGCAGCGCGACGCCTTCACCAAGGAACTCAGCCACTGGGACAGCCTTGCCGGCCGGCACTCCCACCGGCATTCCGACCGGCGCGGCGACCCCCAGGACCCGCACGACGCGCCGCACGGCGGGGAGTTCGGCGACCGGCACATCGGCCTGCACGACGGCTCGGACGACCGCGCCATCCCGGACGACGTCGTTGCCCTCGCCACCGAGGTCCAGGACTTCCCGCGACATCTGGGCATCCACTCCGGGGGCATGGTGATCTGCGACCGTCCGGTCGCCGACGTGTGCCCCGTCGAATGGGCGCGCAAGGAGAACCGCAGCGTGCTGCAGTGGGACAAGGACGACTGCGCCGCCATCGGGTTGGTGAAATTCGACCTGCTGGGCCTGGGCATGCTCTCCGCGATCCACGAGGCGCTCGACCTGGTCCGCGAGCACGAGGGTCGCGACATCGACCTCGCCGCACTGGATCTGGAAGAACCCGCGGTCTACGAGATGCTGCGCCGCGCCGACGCCATCGGGGTGTTCCAGGTCGAATCCCGCGCCCAGTTGGCCACGTTGCCGCGGCTGAAACCGGAACGCTTCTACGACCTGGTCGTCGAGATCGCGTTGATCCGCCCCGGGCCGATCCAGGGCGGATCGGTGCACCCCTACCTGGAGCGCCGCGATGCCGTGCGCGACGGCACCTGGCCCGAGGGCACATCCTTCGTGGAGCACCCCGCCATGGAGCGGTCGCTCGGCAAGACCCTGGGCATCCCACTGTTCCAGGAACAGCTCATGGAACTCGCCATCGACGTCGCCGGATTCGACGCCGGGCAGGCCGACCAACTGCGCCGCGCCATGGGCTCCAAACGCAGCGTCGCCAAGATGCAGCAGCTGAAGACCGCCTTGTATGACGGAATGCGCGAACGCAACGGCATCACCGGCGACCTCGCCGATTCCATCTTCGAACGGCTGCAGGCCTTCTCCAACTTCGGGTTCGCCGAGTCGCATGCCCTGAGCTTCGCGTCGCTGGTGTTCTTCTCCGCCCACCTGAAGCTGCATCACCCGGCGGCGTTCCTCGCGGGCCTGCTGCGCGCCCAGCCGATGGGCTTCTACTCCCCGCAGTCCCTGGTGGCCGATGCCCGGCGACACGGCGTCACGGTGCGCCGTGCGCACGTCAACCGGTCGCTCGCCGCCGCCGGCCTGGAGCCGGGTCCCGGCGGCAAGCCCGCGGTGCGGCTCGGTCTCGCCGGCATCCGGGGGATCGACACCGGCACGGCCGAGGCCATCGTGGCGGCGCGGCCGCCCGGCGGCTACCGCAGCGTCACCGAGCTCACCCTGGCCGTGCAGCGCCACGGCCCGCAGGGCGTGGGCAGTCGACTGTCCACCGCCCAGGTCGAGGCACTCGCCACGGCGGGGGCGCTGGACGACCTGGGTGGCGACGGGCGCCGGGCCGCGCTGTGGGCCGCCGGGGCCGCCGCAGCCATGCGACCCGGAATGCTCACGGGCGGCGTCATACCCGACCGTCCACCCGCCCTCGCCGACGCCGGCGACCCAGCCGCCCCGGACTGCGGCGCCTTCGACAGCGCGGCTCCCACCCTGCCCGGGATGAGCGACGTCGAGCTGACCCTGGCGGACATCTGGGCCACCGGCATCTCCCCGGACACCTATCCGACGGTGTTCTCCCGGGATCGGTTGGCGGCCATGGGCGTCGTCACCGCCGCCGGTCTGTACCGCATCCGGCCCGGCACCCGGGTCCACATCGCCGGCATCGTCACCCACCGGCAGCGGCCCTCCACCGCGGGCGGCGTGACCTTCCTCAACCTGGAGGACGAGACCGGCATGGTCAACGTCATCTGCCAGCCCGGCGCCTGGCAGCGCTACCGACGCATCGCCCGTAGCTCCAAGGCTCTGGTGGTGCGCGGCGTCATCGAGCGCGACCGCGGCGCGCTGTCCGTCCTCGCCGACCGGATGGCGGCCGTCGACATCGTCGGCGCACTGCCGTCCCGCGACTTCCGGTGATGAGGCAGGATCGAGGTATGACGTGCCCACCGATCACCGGCCGGAACGTGCGCCCACAGCAGTCCACGGGAGGCCACCATGAGTGAGGTCCACGACGCCGCCACCGTCAGCATGCTGATGAGCGATTTCGCCGTGACCGACGGGCTGAACAAACTGCAGATCGTCGGCGGTGGCCTGCAGGTCGTGGGCCGCGACCACACCAAGGGCGTGAGCACCGCGTTCGCGCTCGTCGTGACGATCACCTTCGATTCCGGCGTGATCAACGAGCAATACGCGTTCGAGGTGATCCTGGAGAACCCGGACGGCACACCCGCCCAGCTCGTCGGCGCCGGCGGGCCGGGAACCGGTGGGGTGATGCGATTCGGGCAGACCCTGCAGGTCGAGGAGCCGAACTTCCGCGGGGCGGGCGTGCCGCGGCACGCCCTGCCGCCGCGAACCCAGATGGTGCTGTACTTCAACACCGGGCTGCCACTGCCCGCCGGGGGAGTACTGCAGTGGACTGCGCGGATCGACGGCGACAGCAAACCCGGGTGGTCCATGCCCTTCTTCGTCACGGCGCCGCCGGCCGCGCCGGTACTCGGGTAGGGACAGCCGCATGCGTATCGCCACATGGAACGTCAACTCGCTGCGCGCCCGCATCGACCGGGTGACCGCCTTCCTGCAGCGCACCGACATCGACGTGCTGGCCATCCAGGAGACGAAGGTCGTCGACGACAAGTTCCCGGTGCAGCCGTTCACCGACGCCGGCTACCAGGTCGCGCGGCACGGCATCTCGCAATGGAACGGGGTGGCGATCGCCTCCCGCGTCGGCTTGCAGGACGTCACCATCGGCCTGCCCGGGGGCCCCGGCTACGGCGACCCGCCCGCGCAGGAGGCACGCGCCATCGGTGCGACCTGCGGCGGTGTGGAGGTCTGGAGCCTGTACATCCCGAACGGTCGCGAGATCGGTCATCCGCACTACGACTACAAGCTGCAATGGCTGGCTGCCCTGCGCGGTCTGGGCGCGGCGCGGCTGGCCGCCGACCCGCAGGCGCTCATGGTGCTGGGTGGCGACTTCAACGTGGCACCCGAGGACGGCGACGTGTGGGACATGGCGGCGTTCGAGGGCCTGACCCATGTGACGCAGCCCGAGCGCGATGCCTTCAGCGCGGTGGTGAGCTCCGGGTTCGCTGACCTGGTCCGCCCACACACCCCCGGCCCCGGCGTCTACACCTACTGGGACTACCAGCAGCTGCGCTTCCCGAGGAAAGAAGGCATGCGGATCGATTTCCTGCTGGGGTCGCCCGCCCTCGAGGCCAAGGTGACCGGGGCGTTCATCGACCGGGAAGAGCGCAAGGGCAAGGGCGCCTCCGACCACGCGCCGGTGGTGATCGACGTCGATCACGCCGCCGCGGCGGTGGACATCGGCGCCGTGCCGCCGGTGGTCGAGGCGGGACAGGTCGGCGCCGCAACGGCGACCGGGGTGTCCGGCGTGCCGGCGCAGGGCGAGCCTCCGGCGGGTGATACACCGCTATGGTGAACGACCCGGTGCGGATCCTCGTCCTCGAACTCGACCCGGCGAATCCGCCCCTGCTGCTCGGCGACTGGCTCACCGACGCCGGGGCCGACTGGCAGGTCCGCCGCCTGCACGGCGGCGACGCCGTCCCCGCGGACGCGTCCGGCTGGGACGCGGTCGTCGGCCTGGGTGGGCATCTCGGCGTGTATGACGACGACACGGCACCCTGGCTGGCCGCGGCCCGGGCCCTGTTCGGCAGGCTCGTCACCGACTCGACCCCCACGTTGGCCATCGGCCTCTCCGCGCAGCTGCTGGCGGTGGCCACCGGCGGGAGGGTGCAGCGCGCCGACGGCTACCGGCTGGGCTCCAGCCTCACCGCCAAACGCGACGCCGCCGAGAGCGACCTGCTGCTCGCGGACGTCCCGATCACGCCCGACGTGATGCAATTCCACCGCGACTCGATCAGCGCGCTGCCCGGCGGGTCGACACTGCTGCTCAACTCGCTTCACGACGCCGTCGACGCGTTCCGGGTCGGCTCGGCGGCCTGGGGCCTGCAGTTCCACATCGAAACGACGCCCGAGGTGCTGCGGTCCTGGCTGAACGATCCGCACCGGGAGGTCTTAGTCGACGAGGCCGACCGCGCCGCGCGACGATTCGGTGCGGCGCTGGACGAATCCGCCGATCTGATGGCCCATTCCTGGCGGGCGGTCGTGCACCGATTCGTCGACCTGGTCCGGGAAGGCATCCCGCAGACGCCGACCGGGCGCGCGGGCCACCGGCTGCCGATCGTCTCGAGCGAATTGGACCGGTGAGATGCCGCGGGGCGACGTCGGTCTGGCGCGCTTCGGCCTGCCCAATACGGAGTTGATGCGGGAGGACCTCTCGGCCGCGCGGCTGTGGCCGGCGGCCCGCGACCCCGCGGTGCGCTCGGTGCTGTCCGTGCTCGCCCGCACCGGGCGGCCGGAACTCGCCGCGCGGCTGCTGGCCCGGCTGGTCCGCGCGCTCGACGACGGCCCGCGCCCGGCCGCCGAGCCGCTGCACCGGGCACTGCGCGACGATTCGACGTTCCGGCGGCGGCTGCTGACGTTGCTGGGCGCCAGCGAAACCCTCGGTGAGCACCTGGTGACGCATCCCGACGCCTGGCGACGCCTGGCCAGCCCGGAATCCTTCGCGCAGCTCACCGCGCCGGAGCGCAGCGCAACCCTGCTGGACGCCGCCCTGCACGGCGGCGGCTCCGAGCCGCTGCCGATCGGCGCGGCCGTCACGGCGCTGCGCAGCGAGTACCGCAGCCAACTCGCCGTCATCGCCGCCGCGGACGTCGCCGGCAGCATCGACCCGAGCGGCGGCCCGACGGTCCGGGAGATCGGGGTGGCGCTGTCGGCTCTCGCGGACGGTGTGCTGCAGGCGTCCCTGGATCTGGCCGGTGCGGCACACCCGAGCCCGGAACCGCTGCGCCTGGCGGTGATCGCCATGGGCAAGTGCGGCGCCCGGGAGCTCAACTACCTCTCCGACGTCGACGTGCTGTTCGTCGCGGCGGGCAGCGGCGAGTCCGCCCCGTCGACGGACGTGATGAGGATTGCGACCGCGCGGGCCACCGAGATGATGCGCATCTGCGGCCACGTGGCCTGGGAGGTGGACGCCGCCCTGCGCCCGGAGGGTGCCGCCGGGCCGCTGGTGCGGACCCTGGCCGGATACGACACGTACTACGACAAGTGGGCCAAGACCTGGGAGTTCCAGGCGCTGCTCAAGGCCCGGGCCGCGGCCGGGGATCCGGACCTGGGGGAGGCGTTCCTCGCGGCCGTCCGGCCACGGGTGTGGGCGGCGGCGGATCGCAGCGACTTCGTCGCCGACGTCCGCGCCATGCGGCGGCGGGTGCGCGACTCGGTGCCGCCCGAGCAGCGCGACTCCGAGTTCAAGCTGAGCGCCGGGGGGCTGCGCGATGTGGAGTTCGCGGTCCAGCTCATGCAGCTGGTGCACGGCCGGGCCGACGAGTCGCTGCGGGTGGCCGGCACCCTGGAAGCCCTGGATGCGCTCACCTCCGGAGGCTACGTCGGCCGGGCCGACGGGCCGGAATTGGCCGCGGCCTACGCGTTCGAACGAAAGATCGAGCACCTGTCCCAGCTGCAACACCTCCGGCGGACGCACAGCCTGCCGTCCGGACGCGCGGACCGGCTGTGGCTCGCCCGCACCGCCGGTCTGGCCGAGGGCGGTTCCGGCGACGCCGAGGCGACACTCCGCGCCGAACTGGCCAAGCACGGCGCCACGATCCGCCGCCTGCACGAGAAACTGTTCTACCGGCCACTTCTCGCCGCCGTAGCGGCCGTACCCACCGAAGGGCTGCGGCTCACCGAACGGGCCGCGGTGGACCGGTTGGCGGCGCTCGGCTTCGCCGCACCCGAGCCGGCGCTGCGCCACATCGCGGCATTGACCGAGGGGTTGTCACGGCGGGCGGCGATCCAGCGGACCCTGCTGCCGGTGTTGCTCGGCACGTTCGCCGATTCCCCCGACCCGGACCGCGGACTGCTCGGCTACCGCACCGTGTCCGACGCGCTGGCCGAGACGCCCTGGTACCTGCGGCTACTCCGCGACGAAGGCATGGTCGCCCAGCGGCTGGCGCAGCTGCTCGGAATGTCACGCCTGGTCGCCGACCTGCTGGAGCGCGCACCCGAGGTGCTGCGGCTGTTGGCGGACGACGCCGACCTGCTCGGGGCGGAGCCGCACGGCCGCGCCGCGGAGGTCGCCCGAGCGCTGGCGGCCCGGACCGAGCGGGCCCGCACCGCCGAGGCGGCCGCAGCGGCGGCGCGCTCGGCCCGCCGACACGAAATGCTGCGCCTGGCCTGCGCGGATCTGCTCGGCGTCGCCGACGGGCGCACCGTGCGGCACGGCCTCACCTCGGTCGCCGACGCGACCGTGCGCGCCGCGCTCGTCGCCGCCCACCGCCAGGTGGCCGCCGAACGAGCGGAGTCCGGCTCCGCCCTGGCCGCGACGGTGTCGGTGATCGCCATGGGCCGGTTCGGCGGGGGAGAGATGGGCTACTCCTCCGACGCGGACGTCCTCTTCGTCGCCGGGACCGGCGACATCGACGCCGACCCGGCCGCGGCGCAGGCCGACGCGACGGCGATCGCCGAGCTCACCGGACGGCTGCTCGGCACCCCGAGCCCGGACCCCGCGCTGACCATCGACGCCGACCTCCGGCCCGAAGGCCGCGGCGGGTCGCTGGTGCGCACCGTCGACTCGTACGCCGACTACTGGCGCCGCAATATCGCGCCGTGGCAGCGCCAGGCGCTGCTCCGTGCCCGCCCCATCGACCCCGACGACCCCGTGTCCCGGCAGTTCATCGCGGCGATCGACCCGCTGCGCTACCCGCCGGGGGGCCTGGATGCGCACGACGTCCGGGAGATCCGCCGGATGAAGGCCCGCGTCGACACCGAGCGCCTCCCGCGCGGCGCCGACCGTACGCTGCACACCAAGCTGGGGCGCGGCGGCCTGGCCGACGTGGAGTGGACCGTGCAGTTGCTGCAGCTTCAGCACGCCGCGCAGCGCCCGCAGCTCCGCGTCACCGGCACCCTCGAGGCCCTTTTCGCCGCCGCGGACGCCGGGGTGATCGGTCAGGACGACGCCGAGGCGCTAGCCGAGGGCTGGGAGGCGGCGACCCGCGCGCGCAACGCGATCATGCTCGTCACCGGCAAGGCGGGTGACGAGATCCCGCCGCACGGGCGGGTTCTCGCCGGAATCGCCCGCGCCTGCGGCTACCCCGCGTCCACCGAACCGGGCGTTTTCGTCGATGACTACCGGCGGGCGACCCGCCACGCCCGCCGGGCCGTGGATGCCCTGTTCGACCACGCCTAGCCACGGGGATGACGCCGTTCGCGGCATAGCCGCCCCAGCCGGTCTGGGATGATGGTCCGGTGACGTGGTGGATGTGGACTCTCCTGGCAGTAGTGG
>JBIQMQ010000036.1:0-2027 GCA_044463185.1 Nakamurella lactea
GCACCTTCGGCCAGTTCGCCGGCCGCTTGAGCGCGCCGTCGCCCACGCCGAACGTGGTGCCCTCGAACGCGTTGACCGGTTCGATCAGCCGCGAATCGGTGACGATGGGTAGACCCAGCTCGCGGGCGATCGGCTCGGCGGTCTGCATGGCGCGCTCCAGCGGCGATGCGGCCAGGTACCCGGCCCGCTCCCCCACGGTGTCGCGGAGGTACGCGGCGACCCGTTCGGCCATGGCGATGCCGACATCGGAGAGGAAGAATCCCGGCAGCCGCCCGTAGAGGATGCCGCTCGGGTTGTGCACCAGGCCGTGCCGCACCACATGCACGACGATCCGCGGCCCCGTCGGCCGTGTCGCGTCCACCGTCACCTCGCCACTTCGCCGCGCGCCGGTATCCGCCGCCGCGCCGTCACGCCGATCCATACTCAGTTCTCCCGCTGCCCCATCGCGTCGACGACCAGCTTCTCAATGTCCCAGGCCGGAGCGGGATCCGGCCAGGTCGACGCCCATCAACGCCCGCCGCCAGATGTCCGTCACGGCGGAGACCACCAGCAGCCCGGCCAGCGTGCCGACACCGATCGCGGCGGCCAGCAGGGGCCCGGAGTACGAGGTGATCACGGTGCTCGCGTCGCCGGGGAGGAACGCCGGGAACTGGTGGTCCACGATGCCGGCGCGGGCCAGACCGACGGCCGCGGCGACGAAGATGATCGCCCCCAGGATGGCCAGCGCCGCCCGCAACGCCAACAACACCCTGAGCTCGCGGTGGGCCAGCACGGCCCGGTCGGACGCCATCATCACATGTGCCGTCGCGCCCGCACCCGCATGAAGAACATGCCGCCGGTGGAGATGTAGCACAGCACCACGGCGATCATCAGCAGCAGCGTGGCTCCGAGCACGACGGGGCTCGTCATCCCCAGCATCATCGCGGCCAGCACGGTGACGATGGTGACCGCGATGGCCACCCGGCGCGCCCACATCCGCCCCACCCGCAGGAAGATGCCGGCGGCGACCAGCGCGACGCCCATCAGTAGGAATACCGTGGACACGATGACGCTCGCGGTCTGGAACGAGTCCCAATCGGATCCGGTCATCTCGACCAGGCTCTGGCAGGTCGCCGCAGATCCGGTGGGGCTGGTCTCGGTGACCGCGGTGGTGCCGATCCCGCCGAACTGCTGCCGGCAGTCGTCCAGCCAGCCCTGATACTGCTTCTTCGAGGCGGCGATCATCGAGTCCATGGTGATCAGGCCCAACCCACCGGACAGCACGAAGATCACCCCGGACAGCACGGTGAGCACCATCGCGGCGAGCACGCCCTTGGGCGCCTTCAGCGGGCCGGAGTCGTCCTCCGGCAACGGGGGCGGCGTCAGAGCCGCCGACAGCGACGCCAGAAACCCCCGGCGTTGCGGCCCGCCGGGCTGGTTGCGGTTCGGCTGGTTGCCGTAGGGACCTGTCACGGGGTCCAACTTACCGGTCGCGCGTGCTCACCAGGGCAGGCCGGGCCCGAGGGCGGCGTCACACACGGGCGTTGGGAGCCCTGCGGCGGTGCTCAGCGTGGCGTGGACCGGTACAGCTTGGACTCGCGGAAGTAGGTGTTGGACGTGGGCATGTACATGGCGATGATCGCGGCGGCCGCCAGCACGACGCTCACCCAGCCGAGAATGACGCTGCCCTCGGGCCGGGCCACATCCACGTCGGCCATGCCGGTCAGCGATCCGCTGAAGACCCCGGAGAGCACCGCCAACCCGCCCAGCACGGTCAATACGATGCGCGACCAGTTGCGCCCGGCCCACATCTTGAGCCCGAAGAACAGGTAGATGAACAGGGACACGGCCAGGCCCAGCACCGCGCCCACGATCAGGACGGACTTGCCGGCGGCGAGCACCAGATCCGACTCGACGCCGGACAGCCGCTCCTCGTCGAGCGCCGCCTGCATCGCCTCGTAGTAGCCGCCGGAGAACAACAGCACGGTGGAGAGGATGGAGACGACCATGATCAGCATCCACAGAGCGAACGCGGCCGAGACGCTGCT
>JBIQMQ010000036.1:2127-10187 GCA_044463185.1 Nakamurella lactea
GGATGGAGACGACCATGATCAGCATCCACAGAGCGAACGCGGCCGAGACGCTGCTGGGCCTCGTCGGCTTCGGATACGCCGGGGCTCCGTAACCGGGTGTGCCGTAGCCGGGTGTGCCGTAGGCCGGAGCCGCGGAGCCGGCCGGGTAGGCGCCGCCGGGATAGGCGGGATACGGCTGACCCGGGTAGGCCGGCTGTTGGTAGCCGGGTTGCCGCGGGTATGCGGGCTGCTCGTAGCCCGACTGCTGCTGGTAGCCGGGTTGCTGGTAGCCCGGCTGTTGCGGGTAGGCGGGCTGCTCGTAGCCCGGCTGTTGCGGGTCGGCGCCGCCGGGGTAGGCCGGCACGCCGTACGGGTTCGTCGGCTGGTCCGGGCGGCCGGGCTGCTGCGGCGGTGTCGTCATACGGACAAGCGTAGGCGACATTCCGGCCGATGAGCTGCGGTCTATTTGCGGCGAGGCGCCTTGCGCGGCGGCGGCAGCGCTCCCTCGGCGCGCAGCCGGTTGGCGTGCAGCGCCAGCGACTCCACCAGCAGCGGCACCTCCGGGCGCTCCGGCAGCACGTCGACGCGCAGACCGAACTCGCGCGCCGTTTCGGCGGTCTTCGGGCCCAGACAGGCCACGATGGTCCGCGCGTGCGGCTTGCCGGCGATTCCGACCAGGTTGCGCACGGTCGACGCGGAGGTGAAGCACACCGCGTCGAATCCGCCGGTCTTGATCGCCTCGCGGATCGAGGCCTCCGGCGGCGAGGCGCGCACCGTGCGGTACGCCGTGACGTCGTCCACCTCCCAGCCGCGTTCGCGCAGACCGTCGGCCAGGGTTTCGGTGGCGATGTCGGCGCGCGGCAGCAGCACCCGGTCCACCGGGTCGAGCACGTCGTCGAAATCGGGGAAGGTGTCGAGCAGCCCGATGGACATCTCCGGGCGCTCCGAGATCAGATCGGGCACGATGCCGAGCCGGCGCACCGACTCCGCCGTCGCCGCGTCGACGCAGGCGACCCGCACGCCGGAGAACGCGCGCGCATCGAGGCCGAACTCCGCGAACTTCTCCCAGATGGCCCGGACGGAGTTCACCGACGTGAAGATGACCCACTGGTAGCGGCCGTCCACCAGGCCCTTGACGGCGCGTTCCATCTGGGCGGGGCTGCGCGGCGGCTCCACGGCCATGGTGGGCACCGCCGTGGGGATGCCGCCGTGGGTCCGGATGTGGTCGATGAGGCCGCTGTCCCGGTCCCGGGTCTGCGGCACGAGAACGTTCCAGCTGTACAGCGCGCGGGACTCCCACCAGGACAGTGCGTGCCGCTGCGATACCGCGGCGCCCACGGTCACCACCAACGGCCCGGCCAGGTCGACGGCCATGGCGCCGAGCGTGGCGACGGTGCCGTGCACGGTGCGCTGAGTGGCCAGGGTCGGCCCGGACGTCACGCTGGCCGGTGTCGCCGGGTCGATGCCCGCCTCGGCGAGCGTGGCCGCGGTGTCCGACAGGTGACCGGCCGACGCCAGCAGCATCAACGTGCCCGGCGCGCTGGCCAGGCGGGCCCAGTCGGACGCGGCGCGGACATCGGCCTCGGTGTGCACCGAACCGACCGGGATGCCGGCGTACGCGGCGGCGGACACCGCCACCGACAGGCCGGGCACCACGTCGAACGGCACGTCGCTCTCGGCCACCGCGGCCACCTCGGCCAGCACCGGGTCGGCGGTGAAGACGCCGCCGGCCACCAAGCGCACCACCCGTTGCCCGCTGCGCGCGGCACGGATCAACTGCTCGGCGACCTCGACCGGGTTGCCCACGGCGTGCGTCACCTCGGCGCCCTCGGCCATCGCGCCGACCGATTCGGGCACGTCGGGATCCGTGACGACGGCGGTCGCCTGCTCCAGCGCGCCCACGGCTCGCACCGTCAGCAGGCCGGGGTCGCCGGGGCCGGCCCCGACGAAGGCGATACGGCCGGGCCGGGCAGCGCTGGCGGTACCGGCGGTCACATCCATCACCGTCTCCTTGGGTTCGTCTCGCGGTGTCGTCGTCATGCGTTCACCACCGCGTCGGCGGCGTCGTGCGCGCCGCGCCGGGATTCGTGGAAGGCAAGCAGGTTCAGTTCCAATGCCAAATCGACCCGCCGCACCTCGACGTCGTCCGGCACGTCGAGTTGTCCGGGGGCGAAGTTGAGGATCGAGCGCACGCCGGCGGCGATGAGCAGGTCGGCAGCGTTCTGCGCAGCCGACTCGGGTGTGGTGATGACGCCGATGGTCACATCCTCGGCGCGGCACACGGCCACAGCGTCGCGGATGTCGGACACCATGA
Source organism: Nakamurella lactea (assembly GCA_044463185.1). Lineage (GTDB taxonomy): Bacteria > Actinomycetota > Actinomycetes > Mycobacteriales > Nakamurellaceae > Nakamurella > Nakamurella lactea_A. Next base: position 4,421 of record JBIQMQ010000036.1, read on the forward strand.
GCCCGGCGATCGTGCTGCCGATCTTGGCGGGGTCGCTGTCGAGCAGTACCCGAATCAGAAGGCCGCGGCCGGCGAATCCGCGGTAACCGGCCAGCGCGCTACCCAGGTGTCCGAGCCCCACGATCGCCACCGGGTAGACGTCGTGGGCGCCCAGCGCTCGCTGGAGCGTCGCGGTCAGGCTGGCGGCGTCGTAGCCGACCCCGCGGGTGCCGTGCGATCCGAGATACGACAGGTCCTTGCGCAGTTTCGCCGGGTTCACCCCGGCCAGTGCGGCGAGCTTCTCGGAGGAGATCGTGCCGTCCGACCCGAACGGGCTCGAGCCATTCACGGCCGCGGCGCGGGTGAGCACCTGAAGGTAGGTGGTCAGCCTGGCCACGGTAGCTTCGGGGATGGGCCGTAGGATCGCCGGAGGCGTGCCGCGGCGATCGGGCGCGCAGTCCGCTGCGCTACCGAGTTCGTCCGGCGTCGCCCTGCCCACTATCGCGGTCACCTACGCTACGTAGTCACAAGAAATCGCGGGAACCTTCTGCGGCCTCTACTAGGGCCAAAGGTCACTGACACGCATGACTGTAGCTACTTGTGAACCGAGGCACAAAGTCGCGCGGAGCCGGGTTAGGATGAACGGTTCCTCAGCGGCTCCTCAGCGGCGTAGCGCTGCCGTCAGCGCGTCGGCATCCAGTTCGTAGGCGGACAGGAATTCGCCGTCCACCAGCACCACCGGAACCTGGTCGCCGTACTCGCTGCGCAGGTCGGGGTCGGTATCGACGTTCACCTCGCGCCAGGAGTAGCCGCCGTCCGAGCACACCTGGGCGACCACGGTGCGGACGGGCTCACACAGATGGCAGGCCGTGCGGGTGAGCAGAGTCACGCGCGCCGGATCCGGAGCAGCTGCCGGTTCGGCCGCCGCGCCGGTGGCGCCGCTCACCGTCATCGCCGTCCCGCCGATCCGCGCAACGATCGCGCAATGACCATGCGCTGAATCTGGTTCGTGCCCTCCACGATCTGCAACACCTTCGCCTCTCGCATGTACCGCTCGACGGGATAGTCCGTGACGTACCCGGCGCCGCCGAGTACTTGAACCATATTCGTCGTCACGGACATCGCCGCATCGGTGGCCGTCAGTTTCGCCATCGACGCCTCGGTGGCGAAGGGAAGCCCGGCGTCCTTGCGGCGCGCCGCGTACAGGTAGAGCTGCCGGGCGGCCGCGATCTGCGCCGCGGCGTCGGCCAGCAGGAACGACACGCCCTGGAAGGCGTCGATGGTGCGGCCGAACGCCTGGCGCTGCCGCGCGTACTCCGCCGCGCAGTCCAGCGCCGCCTGCGCCAGGCCGACCGCGCAGGCTGCGATCCCCAGCCGGCCGGTGTCGAGCGCGGACATGGCGATCGAGAACCCTTGCCCCTCACGGCCGATCAGTTGGTCGGCGTCGACCGCGACCTCGTCGAAGCGCACCCCGGAGGTGGGCGACGAGTTGAGGCCCATCTTGTGCTCCGGCGGCAGCGCGGTGATCCCCGCGGTGTCCGCGGGAACGTGGAACGCGCTGATGCCATGCGAGCCGTCGTCGGAGGTGCGGGCCAACAGCAAATAGAAGTCGGCCACCGGGCCGTGCGTGATCCAGGCCTTCTCGCCGGTCACCCGGTAGCCGGCGCCGTCCGCGAGCCGCCGCGCCCGGGTGCGCATCGCGGCCGGATCCGACCCGGCGTGCGCCTCGGACAAGCAGTACGCGCCCAGCAGGTTTCCGGACAGCATCTCCGGCAACAACGTCTCGCGCTGCCGCCGCGACCCGAACTCGGCGACGCCGTGGCACGCGAGCACATGCACGGAGACGCTCATCGCGACACCGACGTACCCGCGGGCCAACTCCTCCAGCACCTGCAGGTACACCGTCGCCGGCTGGCCCCCGCCGCCGTACCGCTCCGGGTAGGGCAGCGACATCAGGCCCAGCTCGCCGAGCATCGCGACCAGGTCGCGGGGGAACTCCGCGGCCTCCTCGGCCTTCGCGACGCGCGGGATCAGTTCGCGCTCGGTGATCTCGCGGGTCAGTCCGATCAGGTCGCGCGCCTCGTCGGTGGGCAACTCTCGGTCGATGGGTGCAAGCGGCACGGCCGCCTCCTCGGCGGATCTCACAGTGCGGGAGCGATCGGTCGTCCGATCGTCGGACGACCTAATATTATCGGCCCCGGCCGGTGTCGCGCGGAATGGCTAGCGCGCTGCATCCTTGTGCGCGTTCCTCGCTTCCGCTGCAGCCGAGCCGCGCTTACCGCGCGAGGAGGAACTCGCGGAGGACGACGGCCTGGTTGTGCTCCTGGTCGCGGGCGCCGAACAGCAGCGTCACCCGGCCGTGCTCGGCGCGGTCCACGATCGGCTGCCACAGCTCCGACTTGGCGGCCAGCTCGGCGCGGTACTTCTCGCGGAACTCCGGCCACTTGGCCACCTCGTGGCCGTACCAGGTGCGCAGGCCGGTGGACGGGCCCAGATCCTTGAGCCACTCGTCGACGTGGGCTTTGTCCTTCGACAGCCCCCGCGGCCAGAGGCGGTCCACCAGCACCCGGTAGCCGTCCGAGCCCGACGGTTCGTCATACACGCGTTTGACGGTCAGATCCACGCTGCGTCATCTCTTCCGGATCGCGCGCCACTCGGGGCGCCCCTCGCACCTAGAACAAGTCCTCGTCGGTGTCGTGCGCGCCACGGCGTCGACCGCCCAGGGCCCGCGCCACACCGGGCAGCCGGCCGCGCAGCGGGGTGGGCGGCGGGGCGGGCGCCGCGGGCCGCTCGTCCAGCGAGACGCCGCGGGCCTCGGCGAACCGGCGGCGCACCTCCGTGCGATCCAGCCGGCCGACCTCGGTGCGCGGCAGCACGTCGACCACGAGGTAGTCGCTGGGCCGCTTGAACGGCGCGAGGCCGGATCCCGCCACGAAGTCCGACACGTCGTCGGCCGTGGGGCGCGTGCCGGGTTTGGCCACCAGCGCCGCCACCACACTCGCGCCGCCCCGACCGGGCAGCGACACCACCGCCGCGTCCGCCACCAGCGGATGCTCCACCAGAACGTCCTCCACCTCGCGCGGATAGACGGTGAAGCCGGCGACCGTGATGGTCTCCACGGCCCGGTCCACCAGGTGCAGCTCGCCGGCGTCGTCCAGGTAGCCGATATCGACGGTCTCGAACCAGCCGTCCTCGTCCGGGCCGCCGTGACCGTCCGGCCAGTACCCGGAGAACAACGTGACGCCGCGGATCGCGATCCGGCCGACCTCCCCGCCCGGATCGGTCACCTCGACCAGGTCCGTGATTCCCTCGGTCAGGTCGGTGTTGCCCTCCGCGGGCCGGTCGGAGTCGGGTATGACGCCGTCCTCGGGCTGGTCGGGTCCTGCCGCCGCGCCGTCCGTCGCACCGTCGGTCTCGTCGCCGAAGCCGTCGGCGATCCGCACTTCCACCCCCGGGTAGGGCAAGCCGGACGAGCCCGGCCGCGCCACCGGCGCCATCAGCGTCGAGGTGACCGCCCCGGCCGCCTCCGAGATGCCGTAGCCCTCGCGCACCGACTGCCCGGTGGCGGCACGGATGGCGGCGAAGTCGGCGGGATCCAGCGAGGAGGAGCCGGAGGTCATCAGCCGCACCGTGCTCAGCGCCCGCTCGAAACCGGCGATCCGGTCGAGCTGCCGGTACAGCGTCGGCTCGGCCGGGAGCACCGAGACCCGGTGCGTTCGCACGGCGGCCACGGCCTCCTCCGCGCGGCTGGTCCGGCCACTTCGGTCCGGCACCACCACGGCGGCGCCGGCCAGCGCGGCCGGCAGGAACGCCGTCACCAGGCCCACCACGTGGAACAGCGGCAGCGCCTGCAGCACCCGATCGGAGGGTCGTAGCGCCATCGGGCCGGCCTCGGCCACGACGTGGGCCGCGGACAGGATCGCGCGGTGGGACAGCATCACCGGCGGCCCGCTCCGGCTCGCCCGGGCCAGCAGCGCCAGATCCTCGCCCCGGCGGGCCGCAGGCCCGGGGGCGGCGTCATGCCCGGCGGACCACCACGTTTGAACCTGCGTCGAGGGCAGCACGTCCGAGCCCGGAACCGATCCGGCCGGGATGTCCGCGATCACCAGGCGGGTCCCGACGCGCCCGGCCGCCCAGGCGAGGTCGGTGTGCTCGGGATCGACCGGCACGGCGACCAGGCCGGACCGCAGCGTCGCGAACAGGGCGGCGGCCAGTTCCAGGCCGTTGTGCAGAGCCACGACCACGCGCTCGCCCGGCGGCAGGTGCGCGAGGCTCGCAACCCCGGCGGCGACGGCGGCGTCGAGTTCGGCCCAGCTCCGGCTGCCCCAGACCCCGATCAGCGCGGGATCCCGGGGGGCACGCTCGGCGGCCGAACGCAGCACGTCGGCGATGTTGCCGGTTGCGATCGGAGGGATGCCATCGTCGTCCACATCCCCCATCATGGCAGCGCGCGGGTGACCCGGCGCGACCAGACCCGCGCCACCGGCCTGCGGTGACGCCGCGGCCACCCCGTGAGGGGCGACTGTCGCCGTGCGGACACTGCCCATCGCCGTGCGGGCAGGGCACCTCGCCCGTGCGGACGGCCACCGGAGAGCCGGCAGGAATCCCGGCGGCGCCGCGAACACACCTAGGCTGGGGCCGGGCGGCGTCGTGCCGGACGGCAGGCGGCGCCGAACCGGGCGGCGAGGAGGAGGCGTGGTGCGAGCAGCGGGCGGTTGGCGGCTCAGACGGGCAGCCGCGCGCGCTCAGCTCGCCGGTGACGCCTCGGCGCAGGCCGCCTCGGCGGCGGAACATGCCGCGACCGAGCCGCCGGCGGCCGGGCCGCTGCCCGACCTCACCGCCGCGGCCTTCTTCGACGTGGACAACACGATGATCGAGGGCGCGTCGCTGTTCCATTTCGCCCGGGGCCTGGCCGCCCGGAAGTTCTTCCGCACCAGCGACATCGCCCGGTTCGCCGCGCATCAGGTCAAGTACCGGCTGCTGGGCAGCGAGAACATGGCCGACGCGGAGGGTGCCCGCACGGCCGCGCTGGCCTTCGTCGCGGGCCGCCGGGTGGACGATGTCGTCGAGCTCGGCGAGGAGATCTTCGACGAGATGATGGCCGGCAAGATCTACCCGGGCACCCGGCGGCTGGCCGAGGACCATCTGGCGGCCGGGCAGCGGGTGTACCTGGTGACGGCGACGCCGATCGAGCTGGCCCAGATCGTGGCGCGGAAGTTGGGTCTGACCGGCGCACTCGGCACCGTGGCGGAGCAGATCGACGGCCGCTACACCGGCCGGCTGGTCGGCGACCTGCTGCACGGCCCGGTGAAGGCGGCGGCCGTGCGGTCCTTGGCCGCGCGCGAGGGGCTCACGCTCAGCCGGTGCACCGCGTACTCCGACTCGATCAACGACCTGCCCATGCTGTCCACGGTCGGCACCGCGGTGGCCGTGAACCCGGACGCGGCCCTGCGCCGCTGGGCCGGGCGGCGCGGCTGGGCCGTGCACGACTTCCGCACCGCGCGCAAGGCCGCGCGCATCGGGGTGCCCAGCCTCGTCGGCGTCGGGGTGGCCGGCGGAGCGGTGGTCGCCGGTGTGGCGCGGCGGCGCCGCGGCCGGTAGCCCCACCTGCCCGAACCGAGGCTCATCTGGACCCCGGCGACGGCGCAGCCGCCCGAAAACTGACGCTCGTCCGATGCCGTGCGCCCCGAAGGAACTGACCGCCCGTCAGGAGGTTGACTTCCCCGAGGTGCCTCCCTATGGTTAGGCCACTTTGCCAGTAGCCCACTTTGGGCGTGGCGCACATGCG
>JBIQMQ010000036.1:10287-17461 GCA_044463185.1 Nakamurella lactea
TCCCTATGGTTAGGCCACTTTGCCAGTAGCCCACTTTGGGCGTGGCGCACATGCGACCTTCACGACGGGAGGTGACATGGGGCTCGAGCCCGGAACAACCGCTTTCGATGCTGGTCCGCCGCCCGAGAAGTTCACCCTCACCCCGCGACAGCCGGGCGCGTCACCCGCTGGGCGAGACGGTGCGCCGTCCACCGTTCCCGCCGTCGACATGCGCGACATCGTCAAGATGTACGGCACCAACGCCGCCAACGACGGCGTCAACTTCACCTTGAACCGCGGCGAGATCCACGCCTTGCTCGGCGAGAACGGCGCCGGCAAGACCACGCTGATGAGCATCCTGTACGGGCTCACCCGTCCCGACGGCGGCGAGATTCGCGTCGACGGCCGCGTCCAGGAAATTCGATCGCCCCAGCACGCGCTCGCCCTCGGCATCGGCATGGTCCACCAGACGTTCATGCTGGTGCCCACGTTCACCGTCGCCGAGGCCGTCGTGCTCGGCACCGGTCGCCGCAGCCTGCTCCTCAAGCGCGCGGACGCGGAGGCACGCGTCGCCGAGTGCGCCGAACGCCACGGCATCGCGGTCGACCCCCGGGCCACGGTCGACGACCTCCCCGTCGACTCGAAACAACGCGTCGAGATCCTCAAACTGCTCTACCGCGGCGCACAGACGCTGATCCTGGACGAGCCGACCTCGGTCCTCGGCCCCGTCGAATCCGCGGCCCTCTTCGACACGCTGGACACGCTGCGTGCCGGCGGCGCCTCCATCGTGATCGTGACCCACAAGCTGCGCGAGGTCATGGCGATGGCCGACCGGGTCTCCGTGCTGCGGCGCGGACGCAACGCCATGGATGCCGTGCGCGGCGAGTACGACGCGGAATCGCTGTCGCGCGCCATGGTCCCCGAGGAGGTGCGCGCGCTGCCAGCCCGCACCGCCGCCGACAGCGGGAGCCGCAGCCGCCCCCGCCTCGAGGTCCGCGGACTGACGGTGCACTCGGCGCCGGGCGTCCCCGCGGTCGACGATGTCTCGTTCACCGTGCACGCCGGCGAGGTGCTCGGCGTTGCGGGCGTCGCCGGCAACGGGCAGCAGGAGCTGCTCCGCGCACTCGCCGGCATCCTGCCCGCCACCAGCGGCACGTTCTCGATCGACGGCACCGACGTCACGCACTTCGACACCCGCAGGCTGCGCCGGGCCGGAGTCGCCGCCATCCCGGACGACCGCCAAGCCTGGGGCATCGCGCCGTCGATGACGGTGGCGGAGAACCTGGCGCTCACCCGGGTGGGCAGCCGCCAGACCGGACGCCGACGGACCTTCGACCTCAGCCGGCGACGCGCCCGCACCGCCGAACTCCTGGCGGAGTTCGAGATCCGGCCGCCCAACCCGAATCTCGCCATCGCGGCGCTGTCCGGCGGCAACCAGCAGAAGGTCGTGCTCGCGCGGGAACTGGAACGCGAGCCCAGCGTGGTGCTGGTCGCCAACCCCACCCAGGGCCTCGACGTCGGCGCCACGGCGCTCGTACACCGCAAGCTCCTCGAAGCACGAAACCGCGGCGCCGCCGTCCTGCTCGTCTCCGGCGACATCGACGAGCTGGTCACCGTCAGCGACCGCCTCGTCGTCTTCTACCGCGGCCATATCGCCCTGGAGACCGACGTCCACGACGCCGACACGGCCCAGATCGCCCGCGCCATGGCCGGCACCCACCTGGAGCCGGCTTCGGAGGCTCCCGTGCAGCCGGCCGCGACGACGTCCGCGCCCGGCAATGCGCCCGGCCGTGCACCCGACGACGCGGCGAGGACGCCATGACGAGCCTCACGTCCAGCCCGCTCGCGCGCCGACTGACCACCACCACGATGGCCGTCGCCTGCTCGATCGCCCTCATGGCACTGGTCGTCGTCATCCTCGGTGCCGACCCGGTCAAGGCCGCCAGTTCCCTCCTGCGCGGCGCGCTCGGCAGCAACTTCGGGCTGGGCCAGACCTTCACGATCACCAGCATCCTGGTGCTGACCGGGCTCGCCGCCGCGATACCGTTCGCCGCGGGCCTGTGGAACATCGGCGGCGAGGGCCAGCTCTACGCGGGCGCCGTCGCCGCGACGGCGGTCGCCTTCGGCCTGCCCGACGGCACGCCGCGCGCCGTCCACGTCACGGCGTGCCTGATCGCGGGCGTCGCCGGCGGCGCCGCCTGGGGACTCGTGCCGGCGCTGCTCAAGGTGCGATTCGGCGCGAACGAGGTCATCACGACGCTGATGAGCGTCTACGTCGCGATCTACATCGTGGACGGCGCCATCAGCCACTGGTGGCCGAGCCGGGCGCAGACCACCCCGCCCATCCCGGCGTCGGCCAGCGCACCGACCATCGTCGCCGGCATGTCGGTGACCTGGGCCAGCATCGCCGCCGTCGTCGCGGTGCCGCTGGCATGGTTCGTGCTGTACCGCACCCACCTCGGCTTCGAGATCCGGGCCACCGGCGACAACGTGCGCGCCGCCCAGCTCGCCGGGGTACGCCCGGACCGGGTCCGGATCGCCGCGTTCGTCCTCGGCGGCGGTTTCGCCGGCGCCGCGGGCGCCATCGCCGTCGTCGCGATCAGCCACGCGCTCGTGTCGAACTTCTCCGGAAGCTTCGGCTACATCGGGATCGCGGTGGCACTGATGGCGCGGCTGCACCCGGTGTGGATGGTCGGATCGGCGCTGCTGTTCAGCGTGCTGCGCGTCGGGGCCAACCAGATGCAGGTCTCCACCGGGCTCGACCCGTCGTCCGGCGACCTGCTCGTGGCCGTGTTCGTCCTGACGCTGATGGCGTTCCACGTCATCCGCGTCAAACAACTCGACTCGCTGCGGAGGTGACGACGCCATGACCGATACCCAGCTCGTCACCCTCGTCGTCGTCGCGATCTCGGTCGCCACGCCCGTGCTGTGGGCCGGGCTCGGCGAGCTGATCTCGGAGAAGGCCGGGATGATCAACCCCGGCATCGAGGGCGTCATGCTCATCTCCGCCCTGGTGACGACGATCGCCTACCGCGCCAGCGGCTCGGTGTCGCTCGCGCTGCTCGCCGCGCTCGGCACCGGCGTGCTGTGCGGCCTCGTCTTCGGCTACCTGTTCGTCACCCGCGGGCTCAACCAGATCATCACCGGCATCCTGTTCAACCTGCTCGCCTTCGGCGGCACCACGACGGTCTTCATCGCCCAGCGGGATCTCGCCCGCACGCGCGTCCGTGTGCTGTCGCCGATCGAGATCCCGCTGCTTGGCGACCTGCCGATCCTGGGGCCGATCCTGTTCCGGCACAACGCGTTCGTCTACGTCTCGGTGCTGGCGGTCGCCGCCATCTGGTTCCTGACCCGGCACACCTGGCTCGGATTGTCGGTGCGTGCCGCCGGGGAGCATCCGCGCGCCGTCGAGGCGGCCGGGATCAACGTGTGGCGGGTGCGCTACATCGCAGCCGTCATCGGCTCGGTGATGCCCGCACTGGGCGGCTCGATCCTCGTCCTGGGCATTGTCGGCGGCTTCAACGCGGGCATGTCCTCGGGGCAGGGGCTGATCGCGCTCGGCATCGTCGTGCTCGCCCGCTGGAATGCGTGGGCCGTGGTCGCCGGGTCGATGCTCTTCGGCGTCGCCCAGGCGCTGCAGTTCCAGGCCCAGTCGATCACGGCGCTCGCCGCCGTCCCCATCGAGTTGTGGCTGGCGCTGCCGTATCTCGTCACGATCGTGGCCGTCGTCTTCACTCGCGCCAGCGAATACCCGCGCGCCGCCGCGATCCCCTATCTCCCGCCCCGCCGGCGTTGGGGTTTCCCGTTCCAGCGCTCCACCCCGCAGTCCCACTCCCGCGCGATCGCGGGCGTGCTTCCTCGCACAAGGAGAAACACATGAAACTCACGTCCCGCGGCGCGTCACGCGCCACCTCGACGGTCCGCCGGTTCGGCGCCGTGGTCGGCGTCGCAGCCCTGCTAGTGACCGCCGCCTGCAGCTCCGACGCCGACATGCCACCGCCCTCGTCGTCGAGCGCCGACTCGGCATCGTCGTCGAGTTCCGCACCCGCCGACGGCAAGACCTACCGCGTCGCGGCCCTGCTCACCGGCACCGAGAACGACGGCGGCATCTCGCAAGGGTTCGTCGAAGGCATGCGTATGGCCGAGTCGAAGTACGGGGTGGAGATCCGCACGGTCGGCCCGATCCAGACCCCCGACGAGACGATGCAGCAGGGCGCGGCGTTCGCCCAAGAGGGCTTCGACCTCGTGTTCATCGTGCACTCGGGCCTGATCGACGCGACGCCGAAGCTGGCCGAGCAGTTCCCGGACACCACGTTCTGCGCGTTCTTCGACGAGGACCCGGACGTCCTCGCCGGCCAGCCGAAGAACGTGTGCTACTTCGACCCGGAGAACCAGTACGGCAGCTTCATGGGCGGCGTCGCGGCCGGCCTCACGACCACCACGAACCACGTGGGCGCCATCGTCGGCATGGACATCCCGCTGGCGACGCGCCAGGCCCAGGGATTCCATCTCGGCGCGAAGTGCGTCAACCCGGACGTGAAGTACGGCGAGGTGTTCACGGGCGACTTCAACGACGCCGCCAAGGCCAAGGCCGCGGCCGAGAGCCTCTACGGCAACGGCGCCGACATCCTGCTCGCGGCGGTGGACTCCGCGGTCCAGGGCATGTTCACGGTGGCCGAGGCGGAGCCCGGCCGGCTGGTGGTGGCGCAGTACTTCGACAACTATGACGCCGCCCCCGATGTCGTCCTGACCTCGGCGCTCTTCGGCTTGGACGAGATCGCGCTGAAGATGATCGAAGACGGCATGGCCGGCTCCATCGAGCGGCAGTACCGGTTCACGGACAAGTTCTCGCTGGCGCCGTTCCACCAGCACGCCGACGCGCTCGGCGAGGAGAACATCGCCAAGATCGAGGAGATCCAGGCGAAGGTCCTGGCCGGCGACATCCGAATCCCGCAGGAGGATGAGATCGGCACCGCAGGATCGGCCGCGTCGATCGACGTGACGGAGCTGGGATGCTAGCGAGCTCCCCTGCTACGGTGCCCGCCGGGCCACAGTTCCCGGCGGGCACCGACCCGCAGTTCGCCGCCGCCGAGACGTCCGCGCGGGAGCACGCCGCGCATGTCGCGATGGGTGCGGAACCCGCCTCGATCGTGCTGCGCGGCGGTCGGGTGGTCGACGTCTTCGACCGCCGCGTGGTGCGCGCCGACGTCGCCATCGCGGGCGACAGGATCGCCGCGGTCGGCGACGTCGACGCGTCCGTCGGCGACCGCACAACCGTGATCGACTGCGCGGGCATGGTCATCACGCCCGGCTTCATCGAGCCGCACTACCACGTGGGCGGCTCGCAGGTCACGATCGAGCGGCTCGCCGAACTGATGCTCCGGCTCGGCACGACGGTGCTCGGCACCTGCTTCTACGAAGCGGCGATCATCTCCGGCGTCGAGGCCGTCGAGGACCAGCTCCGCCGCTCCGAGCGCACCGGACTGGACGTCCTGCTGGCGCCGTTCGTCGCCTCGGTGGGCCAGGGGGACCTCGGGTCCAGCCGGTCGGATCTAAACGACGTGCGGCGCCTGATCGCCCACCCGCGCGCCATCGAACTCCGCGAGTGGAACTACGCGTCACACATCCCGGCCCTGCGCGAGGCGTACGTCGAGGCGCTCACCCGCGGCCGGGTGATCGGCGGCCACATGGAGGGCCTCACCGGCGCCCCGCTGCAGGCCGCGGCCGCGCTCGGATGCCGCTCCGACCACGAGACCGGTTCCGTGGAGGAGGCTCTCGCGAAGGTGCGGGCCGGGGTCACGGTGCAGATCCGGCAGGGCACCGGCGCCCGCGACCTCGCGGAGGTCACCCGCGCCATCACGGAGTTCGGCGCGGACCCGGTGAACTTCGCCCTCACCGCCGACCAGCAGGAGCTGTGGTCGCTGGCGGACCACGGGCACCTGGACGACAAGCTGCGGCGCGTCGTCGCCGAGGGCGTCGGTCCGATCGACGCGGTGCGCATGGCGACGCTGGCCGCCGCCCGCAGCCTCGGCATCGCCGACAGGTACGGCGCCGTCGCGCCCGGCAGGTTCGCCTCGCTCACCGTCCTCGGTGACCTGCGGGAATTCCAGGTGCGTCACGTCCTGTCCCGCGGTGCCCATGTGGTCGCCGACGGCCGCTACGCCGTGTCGGTCGACGTCGAGCCGTACCCGGCGGAGTACCGCGAGACCTTAAGGGTGGGGCGCACCTTCGACGCGTCCGACATGCGGCTGCCGGCGGTGACGGGACGGGTCCGGGTCGTCGGCATCACGCCCGGTTCGCTGCTCACCGGCGAACTCGAGGAGGACGTGGATCTGCCCAGCGGGGTCCCGGACCCGGCCACCGGACTCAACCTGTTCGCGGTGATGGATCGGCACGAGGCGTCCGGGCGGCTCGGCGTCGGGCTGGTGCGCGGCGTCGGGGTGACCTCTGGCGCCTTTGCGGCCACGCCGGTACCGGGTCAGGTCGACCCCATGGCCGTGGGCACCGACCCAGCGGACATGGCGCTCGCCGCCCGCCGGATGCTGGAGCTCGGCGGCGGGATCGTGGTCGTCCGGGACGGCGCGGTGCTCGCCGAGGTGGCACTGCCGGTGTTCGGCCTGCTCGACGACGGGCCGTTGGACGAGACGATCGCGGCGTGCCGTGCCGTCGCCCGAGCGATAGCGGAGATCGGGTGTCCCGATCCGGATGTCGTGTCCAACGCGGCGTTCGCGACGCTCCCGCGCAGCCTGCCACGGCTCAAGCTCACCTCGCACGGCCTCGTGCGCGTCTTCCGGGAGGGGCCGCGCGAGCTCGTACCGTTCGTCGTCGCCCCCGCCGGGGACTGAGAAGGAGCCGCCGCGGTACCGGTTTCGCACCAGGCACGACATCATGTGTATTCCGACAGCCAGCACGACGTAACAGCAGCGACGAGGAGATTCACGGTGGCAGACATCGGTCCGGACGGCGTCACGCGCGCCTATCACGGGTGGAGCACCCGGATTTTCGCCAACTCGATCATTGTCGACAGCCCCAATCGGCTGCTCTTCCTGTCGGGTATCGGCGCGGAGGACGAGGAGGACGGCCACATCCATCACCCCGGCGATATCGAGGCGCAGGCCGATTACTGCTACCAGAAACTCGGCGCCGTGTTGGCGTCGCACGGCGCCACGTTCGCGAACGTCGTCAAGATCACGGC
>JBIQMQ010000037.1:0-8893 GCA_044463185.1 Nakamurella lactea
CCGATCTTCGACCTGAAGAAGCTGAACTGGCTCAACGGCCACTACATCCGCTCGCTGCCGACCGAGGAGCTGGCGCAGCGGATCCTCGCGTTCCAGGTCGAGGCGGGCGCCTTGCCCGCGTCGCCGACCGCCGAGCAGGTGCGGCTGGTCACGGCGGCGACGCCGCTGGTCGCGGAGCGGATCACGCTGCTGTCCGAGACCGTGGACATGATGGCGTTCCTGTTCACCGCGGACGCGGAGCTGACCTTCGACGACGACGCCACCGCGAAATTGTCCGAGCGGACACCGGAGATCCTGGACGCGGCAGCCGCTGCCCTGTCGGTGCTGGACGTCTTCGAGCATGACGCCATTCACGCCGCGCTGAACGCGGCGCTGATCGACGGCCTGGGGCTGAAGCCGAAGGTGGCGTTCGCGCCGATCCGCACCGCCATCAGCGGCAAACGCATTTCGCCGCCGCTGTTCGAGTCGATGGAACTGCTGGGCCGGGACTCCTGCCTCGCCCGAATTGAGAAGTTCCGCGCGACCCGATAGCGCGCGAATCGAGCACACAGCAGGATCGCGGAACTAGCAGATCAGCGCGTGTGTCAAACGTTGTCGATAACGATTTACTTCGGTATGCTCAGCGAGTGCAAACCAGCGCCAGGGTCACCATCCGGGACGTCGCCGCTCAGGCCGGCGTGTCGGTGGCGACCGTGTCGAAAGTCATCAACGAACGGTACGGCGTCGCTGCGGAAACCATGGAGCGGGTCCGGGCCGTCATCGACGAACTGGGCTACGAGGCGAGCCTAGTGGCCCAGAGCCTGCGCAACCAGCGCACCAACGTGATCGGCGTGCTGGTCGCGGACATCGAGCCGTTCAGCGCCGAGCTGCTCAAGGGCGCGGCGGACGCGATCCGCAGCTCCGGTTTCGAACTCGTGGTGTACTCCGCCGGCGGGCGCGCCAGCGAGCAGGTCGGCTGGGAACGCCGCTACCTGTCCCGCCTGTCCGGGACGCTGCTGGACGGCGCCGTGCTGGTCACCCCCACCATCACCGAGGCCGACATGCACCGCGGCACGCCGATCGTCGCGGTGGATCCGCACACCGGGCCGGCGGAGCTGCCCACCGTCGCCGCGGACAACATGGCCGGCGCCCGCGCCGCCGTCGAATACCTCCTGTCGCTCGGACACGAGCGGATCGGCCTGATCACCGGCCGACCCGACCTGCAATCCGCCCAGCTCCGCGAGGCCGGATACCGGCAAGCCCTCGCCGACGCCGGCCGCGAGGTCGACCCCTCCTTGATCCTCCCGGGCGGCTACGACCCGGATGTGGCGCGCGAATCGGCCAAGGCGCTGCTGTCGTCGCCCGACCGGCCCACCGCCGTCCTCAGCGCCAACGACATCTCGGCCATCGCCGTCATGGGCGTTGCCCACGACCTGGGCCTGTCCGTTCCGGACGATCTCTCGGTGGCCGGGTTCGACAACGTCCCCGAGTCGGCGATGAGCAATCCCCCGCTGACCACCGTGGAGCAGCCGATCCGGGAAATGGGCCGGCGCGCCGTCGAGATGCTCATCGCCCTCATCCGCGGTGAGGACGTCGACGAGCGCCACATCACCCTGGCGACCCGGATCGTGGTGCGCGCCAGCACCAGGGCGCGGTAGCGGACCCGGCACGTCTGCCGCCGCACGACGAGAGAGTTGGAATATCTGTGAACGTCGCCAGCAGCGTGATGCCCTTATGGCGTGACCAATCCGCCACACCCGACCGGCGAGCCGCGGATCTGCTCTCCCGGATGACGCTGCCCGAGAAACTGTCGCAGCTCTACGGCGTGTGGGTCGGCGCGGACTCGGCCGGCGGCGACGTGGCACCGCATCAGCACGACATGTCCGCTGAGCCGCCGGTGTGGGAGGACGTCATCGCCGACGGGCTCGGTCAGCTCACCCGGCCGTTCGGCACCGCCCCGATCGATCCGGCCGCCGGCGCGGCCAGCCTGGCGCACAGCCAGCGACAGATCATGGCCGCCAACCGCTTCGGCATTCCCGCGCAGGTGCACGAGGAGTGTCTCACCGGTCTCGCCGCCTGGCGGGCCACCGTCTTCCCGGCGCCGCTGTGCTGGGGCGCCACGTTCGATCCGGATCTCATCGAGGAGATGGGACGCACGATCGGCGGTCACCTGCGGCAGCTCGGCGTGCACCAGGGTCTCGCCCCTGTGCTCGACGTGGTCCGGGACCTGCGCTGGGGACGCGTCGAGGAGACCATCGGCGAGGATCCGCTGCTGGTGGGGACGATCGGGTCCGCCTATGTGCGCGGGCTGGAATCGGCCGGCATCATCGCCACCCTGAAGCACTTCGTCGGCTACTCCGCCTCCACCGGGGGGCGCAACCTCGCGCCCGTGTCGATCGGCCCGCGCGAGTTCTCCGACGTGCTGCTGCCGCCGTTCGAGATGGCGCTGCGCGCCGGGGCCCGGTCGGTGATGAACTCCTACACCTCGTTGGACGGCGTGCCATCCGCCGCCGACCCGCATCTGTTGACCGACACGCTGCGCGGCGAGTTGGGCTTCACCGGCACGGTCGTGGCCGACTACTTCTCCGTTGCCTTCCTGCACACGCTGCACGGTGTCGCCGACTCACTGGGCGACGCCGCGCGCCTGGCACTGACCGCCGGCATCGACGTGGAACTGCCCACCGTGCACAGCTTTGGCGAGCCGCTGCGCCGCTCCGCCGAGGACGGCACGATCGACGAGGCGGTGATCGACCGCGCGGTGCTGCACGTGCTGCGGCAGAAGTGCGAGATCGGCCTGCTGGACGCGGATTACGACCCGGAGCCGCACGGCCCGATCGACCTGGACAGCGCCGAGTCGCAGGATGTGGCCCGCCGCGTGGCGGCCCGCTCCGTGGTGCTGCTGCACAATCCGGGCGGCACGCTGCCGCTCGCGCCGGGCCGGCGGGTGGCCGTGGTGGGGCCGCGTGCAGACACGCCGCAGGCGATGCTCGGCTGCTACTCGTTCCCCATGCACGTGGGAATCCACCACCCCGAGGTGCCGATCGGCGTCGAGATCGCCACGCTGCTGTCCGCGCTCACTGCGGATCCGGCCGGATACCAGGTCACCTTCGCCTCCGGCGGAGCCGTGCAGGACGCCGACGACGAGGAGATCGCCGAGGCCGCCCGCATTGCCGCGCAGGCCGAGGTGTGCGTCGCGGTCCTCGGCGACCAGGCCGGCTTGTTCGGCCGCGGCACCTCCGGGGAGGGCTGTGACGCCACCGACCTCCGCCTGCCCGGTCGCCAGGAGGAGTTGCTGGAGGCGCTGATCGCCACCGGCACACCCGTCGTCGTGGTGCTGCTCGTCGGCCGGCCCTACGAACTCTCGCGTCAGCTCGACCGGCTGGCGGCCGTGGTGTGCGGGTTCTTCCCCGGTCAGCAGGGCGCGCAGGTCGTCGCGGACGTCCTCGGTGGGCGGGTCAACCCGTCCGGGCGACTCCCGGTGAGCTTCCCGCGCGTCGGCGTCAACCAGCCGTCGACGTACCTCGCGCCGCGGCTGGGACACCTCAGCGAGGTGAGCACCGTCGACCCGACGCCGCTGTTCCCGTTCGGCTTCGGCCTTGCCTATCGGTCGGCGACCTGGCTGTCGGTGCGCCCGCTGTCCGCGCAGTGGCCCACCGACGGGACGTGGACGGTGCAGGTCACCCTGCGGGGCGATGCCGAGTCCGCCACCTCCGAGGTCGTCCAGGTGTACCTGAGCGATCCGGTCGCCGAGGTTGCCCGGCCGCTGCGGTACCTGGTGGCCGCGCCTCGAGTCGACCTGAATCCGGGCGAACAGAAGACCGTCGAGATCACGGTGCACGCCGACGCCGCCTCCTACACCGGCATCGACCTGCGCCGGCGGGTCGATCCCGGCGCGGTCACCCTGCACGTCGGCACGTCCGCCAGCCACGACCACGCCACCTTCGACGTCGCCATGACGGGGCCCACCCGGTTCGTCGGCCGAGACCGGGTGCTGCAGCCGACGGTCACGGTCGCCGGCGAAACCGACGAGGATGCCACGCGTGTTCGTTGACCTGCCGCTCGCCGAACTGCGCGGGTACCGCCCGTCGATCCCGCTGCCGGACGATTTCGACGCGTTCTGGGCCGACCAGCTCGCCGCATCGCGCGCGGCCGGCGCCCACGCCGAGACGGCGCTGCGGCCGGTGCCCACACCGCTGGCGGCCGTCGACGCCTTCGACCTCACCTTCCCCGGGCACGGCGGCGCCCCCATCAAGGGCTGGCTGTTGATGCCGCGGCACGCGGCGGCCGGGGCGCCGGTGATCGTGGAATACGTGGGCTACCACGGCGGCCGGGGCGACGTACTGGACTGGCTGTTCTGGTCGGGCTGCGGCCTGCCGCACGTGGTGATGGACAGCCGCGGCCAGGGCGGGGGCTGGCGCACCGCGGACACCGCCGATGCCGGCAGCGCCGGCGAGCCGGGCAGCACCGGCTTCATGACCAGGGGCCTCGCCGACCCCGCGCGCCACTACTACACCCGGCTGATGATCGACGCGGCCCGAGTGATCGACGCGGTGCGCGGCGAGCCGATGCTGGCCGGACGCCCGATCGTCACGGCCGGGGGCAGCCAGGGCGGCGGACTCGCCATCGCGGCCGCGCACCTGGCCGGCGATATCGACGGCTGCCTGCCCGACGTGCCGTTCCTCAGCCACCTCCGGCGTGCCGCGGAGATCACCGACGAGGGCCCGTACGCGGAGCTGGCCGACTACTGCCGGCTGCGCCCCGATCAGACGGACAGCACCTTCGCCACCTTGAGCTACCTGGACGTCGCCAATCACGCGCTGCGGGCGACGGCGCCGGCGCTGTTCTCGGTCGGGTTGCGCGACGGCATCGCGCCGCCGTCCACGGTGTTCGCCGCGTACCGGCAGTACGCGGGAGACAAGGACATCGCGGTGTACCCGTTCAGCGGGCACGAGGGCGGCGGCACCGCCCACCGACGGGCCCAACTCGCGTTCCTGCATGGCCTTTTCCCCGAGGTCGTCCGCGGCGGGTAAGGGCCGCGCACGAGCCGCGTGTCAGAGCCGCGCACGAGCACAGAAAAGGTCGTGCCAACGGCGCCCCGATCTGCTAGCGTCTGATTAAGTTCAACGCCTAAATTAAAGGGGTCCGTCATGGTGTCACCCACCCGCGAGGACAAGTTCACCTTCGGCCTGTGGACCGTCGGCTGGCAGGCCGTCGACCAGTTCGGCGGTGCCACCCGCCCGCCGCTCGACCCGGTGGAGTCGGTGCACCGGCTCGCCGAACTCGGCGCCTACGGCGTCACATTCCACGACGACGACCTGATCCCGTTCGGGTCCGCCGACGCCGAACGCGACCGGCTGATCGCCCGTTTCAAGGCGGCGTTGGCCGAGACCGGGCTGGTGGTCCCGATGATGACGACGAACCTGTTCAGCCACCCGGTGTTCAAGGACGGTGCCTTCACCAGCAACGACCGCTCGGTGCGCCGCTTCGCGCTGCGCAAGGTGATGCGCAACCTCGACCTGGCCGCCGAGCTGGGCGCCACCACCTACGTGTTCTGGGGCGGCCGCGAAGGGTCCGAGTCGGACGCGGCGAAGGACATCCGTGCTGCGCTGGATCGCTACCGCGAGGCCATCGACCTGCTCTCCGACTACGTGCTGGCGCAGGGCTACGGCATCCGCTTCGCGATCGAGCCCAAACCGAACGAGCCACGCGGCGACATCCTGCTGCCCACCGTCGGCAACGCGCTCGCCTTCATCGAGCACCTGGCGCACCCGGAGATGGTCGGACTGAACCCGGAGGTGGGCCACGAGCAGATGGCCGGGCTCAACTTCGCGCACAGCATCGCGCAGGCGCTCTGGGCGGGCAAACTGTTCCACATCGACCTGAACGGCCAGCGGTCGATCAAGTTCGACCAAGACCTGGTCTTCGGGCATGGCGACCTGCTGAACGCGTTCTTCCTGGTCGATCTGCTGGAGAACGGGTTCCTGGACGGCAGCAGCCCGTACGACGGGCCGCGGCACTTCGACTACAAGCCGCTACGCACCGAGAACATCGACGGCGTGTGGGCGTCGGCCGCGGCCAACATGAGCACCTATCTGCTGCTGCGTGAGCGGGCGCGGGCCTTCCGCGCCGATCCGGAGGTCGCCGAGGCGATCGCCGCGACCCGCGTCGCCGAGCTGGGCGCGCCGACTCTGAACGCCGGGGAGTCGTTCGCCGACCTGCTCGCGGACCGCTCCGCCTACGAGGACTTCGACGCGGAGGCCGCCGGCGCCCAGGGCTATGGTGTGGTGCGGCTGAACCAGCTCGCCGTGGAGCACGTGCTCGGCGCCCGCGGCTGAGCCGTCCCCGCCGGTCACGCGCCGACATCACGAGAGGTCGAGACTCCCATGACGCAGCTCGTTGCCGGGGTCGACTCGTCCACCCAGGCGTGCAAGGTGGTGATCCGGGACGCGGCCACCGGCGCGCTGGTGCGCAGCGGACGGGCCACGCACCCGGACGGCACCGAAGTCGATCCGCAGGCGTGGTGGGGGGCGCTGGGCAGCGCCCCCGCCGCGGCCGGCGGGCTCGACGATGTCGCCGCGATCGCCGTGGGCGGCCAGCAGCACGGCATGGTGTGTCTGGACGGCGGCGGCGCCGTGGTTCGAGATGCCTTGCTGTGGAACGACACTCGCTCCGCGGCCGCCGCGGCGGACCTGGTCGCCGAACTCGACGCCCAGGCGTGGGCCGAGGCGACCGGGCTGGTCCCGGTCGCCTCGTTCACCGTGTCCAAGCTGCGGTGGCTGGCCGATCACGAACCGGACCTGGCCGACCGCACGGCGGCGGTGTGCCTGCCGCACGACTACCTGACGGCCCGGCTGCGCGGCGGCGACGCCGCCATCGATATCGCGTCCCTGACCACCGATCGCAGCGACGCGAGTGGCACCGGGTACTTCTCCGCGGCGGACGGCCGGTACCGGCCGGACCTGCTGCGGCGCGCCTTCGGACGCAGCCCCGCGCTGCCCGCGGTGCTCGGCCCGTCCCAGGCCGCCGGTCACACGCCCGGTGGGGCACTGATCGGCCCGGGCGCCGGCGACAACGCGGCGGCCGCACTCGGCGTGGGCGCCGGGCCCGGCGACGTCGTCGTGTCCATCGGCACGTCGGGGGTGGTCAGCGCCATCAGCGCGGTGCCGCCGGTTCCGGACCCGACCGGAACGGTGGCCGGGTTCGCGTCGGCGACCGGCGACTTCCTGCCGCTGGTGTGCACGCTGAACGCCTCCCGGGTGCTGGACGCCGCTGCCGCGCTGCTGCGGGTGGACCACGCGGAGCTCGCCCGGCTCGCGCTGTCCGCCCCGGAGGGCGCGGGTGGGTTGACGCTCGTCCCGTACCTGGAGGGCGAGCGCACCCCGAACCGGCCCGACGCCACCGGCGCGCTGCACGGGATGACGCTGGAGACCTGCTCCCCCGCGTATCTGGCGCGTGCCGCGGTGGAGGGCCTGCTCTGCGGCCTCGCCGACGGACTCGACGCTCTCCTCGCCCAGGGCGTGCGCGCGGACCGCATCGTCCTGGTGGGCGGCGGCGCCCGCTCCGAGGCGGTGCGGCGGATCGCCCCGGCCATCCTGGGCCGGCCCGTCACGGTGCCGGAGCCCGGCGAGTACGTGGCCGACGGGGCCGCCCGCCAGGCCGCCTGGGTATTGACCGGCGCGCTGCCCGACTGGGCCGGCGCCGGCGGCGAGACCTACGAGGCCGCGCCCACGCCCGAGGTCCGAGCACGCTACGCCTCGGTCTGCGAGATGACCGCGACGCGATGATCCAGCCGGCCGGGGCGCACACCGTCCGGGAGCACAATCGCGCCCTGGTGCTGAACGCGATCGCTGCCGCGCCCGGCCGTTCCCGGGCGCAGCTGGCCGCCGCCACGCATCTCGCCCGGGCCACCGTCTCCGCGCAGGTCGACGAGTTGATCGCCAGCGGTTTGGTGATCGAGACGCCGCCGCCACGGCCCGCCCGGGGCCGGCCGGCCAGTCCCCTGCTGCTCAATGCGGACGGTCCGGCCGGGCTGGGCATCGAGATCAACGCCGGATACCTCGCGGCGTGCGTGGTGGACCTGACCGGCACGGTGCGCAGTCGCCGCCGAGCAGAGGTCGACAACCGCGCCGCGCCGCCCGCTGCCACGATCCGGCGGGCGGCCGAGCTGGCCACCGCGTGCCTGGCCGACTCCGGGTTGCAGGCTGCCGGGGTCGCCCTGGGCATTCCGGCCCTGGTCGGGCTGGGCGGCGTCACCGGTCGCGCGCCGAACCTGCCTGGGTGGCAGGGCCTTCCCGCGGCGGCCGCGCTGGCCGATGCGCTCGGACTGCCGGTCGTCACCGTGGACAACGAGGCGAACCTGGCCGCGCTGGCCGAACACCGCTACGGCGACGGCGCGGACAGCTTCGTGCACGTCTCCGGTGAGATCGGCGTGGGTGGCGGGCTGGTGCTGGGCGGCGAGCTGTTCCGCGGCATGCGCGGTTATGCGGGGGAACTGGGCCACATCAGCGTCGACCCCACCGGGCCGGCCTGCGGATGCGGCGGCCGCGGCTGTGTGGAGCAGTTCGCCGGTCAGGTCGCGGTGTTGCGCGCCGGAAACGCGTCGACCACCGACGATCTGATCGCCGCTGCCGAGCACGGGGATACCGCGGCACGGGGCGCTATCTCCCGGGCGGGTTCGGCCCTCGGCGTGGCCCTGGCCGGCGTGATCAACGTCGTGGACGTACCGGTCGCGATCCTGGGTGGTATGTTCGCGCGGCTCGGCCCGTGGCTGTTGCCGCCGCTCGCCGCGGAGCTGGACGCCCGGGTGGTGAGCGGCCTGCCGGTGGAGGTCCGCACCGGGGCACTGGGCTCCGATGCGGCCATGCTGGGCGCCGCGGGCGCGGTGCTGGACGGCGTCATGGCCGGTACCCTGCCC
>JBIQMQ010000037.1:8993-12587 GCA_044463185.1 Nakamurella lactea
CCCTTCACCGCGCCGGTCAGCCCGCCGACGATGCGCCGCTCGAAGATGGTGAAGAACAGCAGCGCCGGGATCATCGACAGCGACGTGAACGCGAGCACCATGGCCGTGTCGACGGAGTACTGCGAGCTGAACTGCTGCACACCCAGCGGCAGGGTGAACTGCGAGATGTCGTTGAGGATGAACAGCGGCAGCAGGTACGCGTTCCAACTCGCCACGAACGCCAGGATGCCGGTGGTCAGCACCCCCGGCAGCGACAGCGGGATCATCATGCGGAAGAAGAACGACAGCCGGCTGCAGCCGTCCACGATCGCGGCCTCTTCGATCTCCGCCGGGATGGCCCGCAGGAACGGCACCAGGATGATGATCGTGGTGGGCAGCGCGAACGCGATCTGCGGGATGATGACGCCGGCCAGCGAATTGAGCAGGCCCATGCCCTTGATCAGCAGGTACAGCGGCGTGATGGCCGCCGTCACCGGGAACATCAGCCCGGCGGCGAACAGCGCGTAGAGCACACCGCGACCGCGGAACGAGTAGCGGGCGATCACGTAGCTGGCCATCACGCCGAGGCCGACGGTGCCGATCGTGGTGGCGATGCCGACGATCGCCGAGTTGCCGAACTGCGTCCAGAACGTCTCGCTCTTCAGGACGAACGCGTAGTTCTCCCAGTGCCACGGGTTCGGCAGTCCGGCGGGGCTGATGGTGATCTGCGCGTTGGTGCGGAAGCCGCCGAGCACGATGTACACCACCGGGCCGATGGCGAATGCGATCGCGATCAGCGCCACCAGGTAGGTGCTGGGGCTGCCCCACGGCAGACTCTCCCGGCGACGTCCCGCCGGTTCCGCGTCCACCGGTGTCGGGGTCAGTGGGCGCTGGCCCGCGTCCGTGATGACCGGAGTACTCACCGGACACCTCCCGTCACAGCGCCTTCGGTGTCGCGCCGCAGCACCAGCCGTTGGTAGGCCAGCGCGACGATCAGCGAGACGAGGAACAGCACCACGGCGATCGCGCTGCCCATGCCGTACTGGCCGGCGTCCCGGCCGTAGCGGACCATGTAGGTGGCCATCGTGGACACCCCGGCCACGCCGTCCACCTTCCGCCAGATGATGTAGACCAGGTCGAAGAGCTGCATCGACCCGATGATCGACAGGAAGGCCCAGATCCGGACGGTCGGGCCGAGCAGTGGGATCGTGATGCGCGTCTGCATCTGCCAGTACGACGCGCCGTCCACGGCCGCGGCCTCGTAGAGGTCGGACGGGATGTTCTGCATGCCGGCCATGAACAGGATGATCGCGAAGCCGAGGTACTTCCACGTCAGGATGAACATCAACGTGAAGATCGCGATCGACGGGTTGGAAAGCCAATCCTGCGTCCACGACTCGAGCCCGACGTTGCGCAGCAGTGCGTTGATGGCGCCCTCGGTCGCGGCCATCAGGTTCCAGCCGGTCGCGGCGATCACTTCGGCCACTACCCACGGCATGAACAGCAGGATGCGGATCACCGATCGGCCCTTGATCCGCCGGTTCATCAGCAGCGCGACGAGGATGGCCAGCGGCCCCTGGATCACTAGCGAGAGCACGACGATGGATGCGTTGTGCAGCAACGCCTTCTGGAACTTGGAGTCCGTGAGGATTCGAATGTAGTTGTCCAGCCCGACGAAGTCGGTCGGCTGCCCGAAACCGCTCCATTTGTAGAAGCCGTAGTAGGCAGCCAGCAGCACCGGCGTGACCACGAACATCAGGAAAACGATCACCGCGGGGCCGGACAGCACGGCGATCTCGATGCGCTCCCGTCGGGACGTCCGCCGTCGGCGGGGGGCCGCCGGGAATGACGCAGTCCTCGCGTCATCCCCGGCGGCCCCGCCGCTGTGCTGCGTGCCTGCGGCCATCGAGCCGTGAACTACTGGGCTGCTGGCCACGAGTGGTGCTCCTTAGCTCGCGCTGTTCACCGAGTCGATGATGTCCTGCGGCGAGCCCTGCCCGGCGAGCAAAGCGACGACTGCGTCGTTCAGCGCGCCGCCCACAGCCTGACCGTAGAGGGTATCGAGCCACAGCGACACGTACGGCGCGTCGTTGAAGGCGGCGATGACGCTCTTCAGGTACGGCTCGGTGACGACGGACTGCGCGTCCTTGTTCACCGGCGGGGCCTGGAAGGCCTGGTAGTAGGCCTCCTGCACATCGGTGGTCACCATGTAGTTGAGGAACGCGGTGCACGCGTCCTTGGGAGCCCAGGCGGAGCACGAGTAGGCGTCGACGCCACCCATGATCGCGGCCGGGTCGCCCTGTCCACCGGGCACCGAGATGAACGGTGCGAAGTCGAGGTCGGGCAGCGCCTTCTGGTCGGGAGTCAGCGACGCGATGACGCCGGGATCCCAGGCGCCCATCAGTTCCATGCCCGCCTTGTGGTTGGCGATCAGGCCGGCGGAGCTGCCGGCGCCCTGCTGCGCGGACGTGGTGAGGAATCCGTTGTTGAACGGCTCGGTCGCCGCGAAGGTCTGCAGATCCTCGCCGGCCTTGAGCCAGCACGGGTCGTCGAACTTGAGGGTGCTCGCCGCGCCGTTCAGCACGTCCTGGCTGCACTCACGCAGCGCGAACCAGTAGTACCAGTGCCCGGCCGGCCAGCCGTCCTTGCCGCCGAGCGCGATGGGCGCGACGCCGGAGTCCTTGAGCTTGGAGACGGCGTCGTTGAGATCGTCCAGCGTCGCGGGCGGAGTGGTGATGCCGGCCGCGTTGAAGACGTCCTTGCTGTACCAGAACCCGCCCGGCAGCACCGAGGTGGGCATGGCGTAGGTCTTGCCGTCGACCTGCTCGGCGGCGAAGGCCCCTGCGCCGACGACGGCCTTCGTGTCGTCGGTGATGGCGTCGCTGATGTCCATGAGCTGGTTCGCCTTGACCATGTCAGAGAGCTTGCCGCCGCCGCGCTGCAGGAAGATGTCCGGCGCGGAGCCTTCGCCGCCCTGCAGGGCCGTTTGCAGCTTGCCGTCCAGGTCCTCGTTCTGCACGATCTGCATCTCGATCGTGACCGACGGGTTCTCCGCCTCGAACGCCTTGATGGTGTTCTGGAAGAACTCGGTGCCCGGTCCGGTGGTGGCGTTGGTCCAGAGCGTCAGCGTGACCGGTTCGCCACCCGCATCGGCGGAGCTGGTATCGGCCGGCTCCTCAGAGGTGGATTCCCCATCCGCTGACCCGGTGTCCGCCGCACTCGTCTCGGACGACGACGTCGGGCCGGCATCCGTCCCGGGTTCCTCGCTGCTACAGGCAGCGGTGGCGAGCACCAGGCCCGCCGAGAGCGCGATGATCATCGCGCCACGAATCTTTCTTGTCATTGCGGACCTCCCAGGTCTCGTCGTTGACGCGCAGGGCCCAGTGACCTCGCACACAAATCTTGACCGGCCCGCTACGGCATGTCAAACGTTATCGATAACGATTTCGTTACACTATCGTGTCCAAACACGGAGCGTGGTCCGACGCAGGTCGGAGGTGACTCAGCGAAGCGGGAGCAGGCACGACGCGCGCCGAAAGGCACCGCCTTCAGCAGCGGCTCAGCACGAGGGCGGCGTCATGCCCGGGGGGTCTCGCCCGGCGGGCCGACCCCGCC
>JBIQMQ010000037.1:12687-14883 GCA_044463185.1 Nakamurella lactea
CCTCGTATTCGTCCATCGTGTATCCGCGGTAGCGGGTGAAGAGATCGAATGTCTCCGGGCTGGCGATGGCCCAGGCCGTATCGACCGCGTCGGCCACGCTGAGGCCGGGCCGCAGCGCCGATGACGGAATCCTGGCGAGGACGCTGTCGAACGTGCCGCGCCGCAAGGTGTGCAACCTCGCCCACGCCGCGGCGACGTCGGGATGCGCCGCCGAGGCATCGCGATAGAGCCGCCAGGCCAGCCCCGCCCGCTCGCAGATGTGCCGGAACAACGCGGCGATGGCCGCGACCATGCGCACCGCATCACCGGCGGCCGCGTTGAGCGGAGCGAGCATGGCCTCCCGGCCGGGACCGACGACCCCCGGCTCCGGCCGCCCGGTGAGCGACTCGTCGAGGAAGCCTTCCAGCAACGCGAGTTTGCTGCCCCATGCGAGGTACAGGGTCTGCACCGTGACCCCGGCGCGGGCGGCGATCGCCGCCACCGTCGCCCCCGTGTAGCCCTTCTCCGCGAATTCCTCCGCGGCGGCCTGCAGCAGCCGGCGCCGCGTCTCCGCCCGCATGGCGGCGCCGGCCTCCTGCTGGCGCGTGGCCGCGCGCCGAGAGCCCGTGGCCAACGCGCCGCGCGAAGGCTCGTCCGGGGGGCTGGTGACAGGCATTGACCGAGCCTACCCGCCATGGTTTAGAGTGAGAATCAATCGCATTTGATATGCGCTCTAAAGCATGTGTGATGTGGCCCCTTCGATAGGCACCGCGATCACCGTCCGTTCCGAAGAAGGCACATCGTGTTCCGCCACGCCCCCACATCGCAGCCCGACAACACGTCGGTCACCACGGCTCCCCGATCGGGCGGCGGCCACGGCATCCTTCGCCTCGCCGGCGCTGCGTTGCTCGTCGCCGGCGTCGGCGTCGTGTACGACGCCGCCCCGGCCGCGCATGCGGACACCACCACCGTGATGGACGCCGCCCACCTGATCGCGGCCTTCGCTGCCGGCGGCGGCGTGACGCTCGGAGCCGACATCGAGGTGACCGCGGCCGACGGGAAGCTCTCCGTCGGCACGCCGGGCACGACGGTGACGGTGGACTTGAACGGCCACACGCTCGAAGCGACCGGGGCCACGGGAGAGGCGGGAATCGGTGTCCCCGACGACGCCGGCCTCGTCATCGACGACTCGGCCGGCGGCGGGCACATCGTCGCGCATGCCGGCGTTGGCGGCGCCGGCATCGGCGGCAGCCTCTACGGCGGCGGCGGCACGATCACCATCAACGGCGGGCACATCACCGCCAACGGCGGAGAGGGCGGAATCTACGGCGCGGCTGTCGGCGGTTCCGGCATCGGCGGAGGTGCCGGGAGCGGCCGGGGCGCGGATCCCCGCATCACCATCGCGGGCGGAACCGTGATCGCGAACGGCGCCAACTACGCCGCCGGGATCGGCGGCGGAAATGACGACGACGGCGGCACGATCCTCGTTACCGGTGGCACCGTCACTGCCATCGGCGGGGCGCTCGGCGCCGGCATCGGCGGCGGAATCAACGGCCACGGAGGCGATATCACGATCCGCTCGGGCACCGTCGTCGCACAGGGTGGGGGGCTCGGGAGGCCCCTCACGGCCGACGGTGCCGCCGGAATCGGCGGCGGCAGAGCCGGCTCCGGGGGAACGATCACGATCAACGGCGGGATCGTCACCGCGGGCGCCGTGTTGGGCGGTGCCGGAATCGGCGGCGGCATCTACGGCGCGGGAGGCACGATCACCATCAACGGCGGCGACGTCACCGCCACCAGCACGTACGAATGGCCCTATGGCGGCGCAGGCATCGGCAGTGGCCATTTTGCCGGCGGGGTGAATCTCACCATCGGCAGTGCAGCGTCGGTGTCCGTCGCCGGAGCGCCCGGACGCGCCGTCGGAAACGACGAGGAATCGCCGAGCGACATCATCACCAACGACGGGACGCTCACACTCCTGCCCGGCAACTCGATCACCATCGGCGCCGGCGACACCTTCGTCAACAACGGCACCCTCGTGAACAGGGGAATGATCAGCGGGAAATCCTGGAGTGAGCCCGGAATGATCAGTGGCTCCGGGACGGTGGACAACCGTGGCGTCCTCGACACCGGCACCCTGCGGCTCGATTCGGAGATGACCGTCACCGGGTACTACTACACGCTGCATTTCGAGAGCGACGATGCGACAGCCGGCAC
>JBIQMQ010000037.1:14983-17351 GCA_044463185.1 Nakamurella lactea
CCGGACAGCGACTCCGGCACGCCGGTCTTCCACCTCGACGATCCGACCCCGTCGACGGGCGACCCGATCACGCTGTCCGCCGACGGCTTCCTGCCGGGATCCGTCGTCTTCTTCTGGCTGCACTCGCACCCGGTGTACCTGGGCGCGGCGATCGCGGACGCCCGCGGCGTCGCCGTGCTCACGGTCTCGCTGGACGAGGCGGTCGCGGGCGACCATCACCTGCAGGCACTCGGTACCGGAAACGACGGAACACCGCGCAACATTGCCCAGGCGGTCACCATCACGCAGGACACGGCGGCGCTCGCCTCGACCGGCGTCGACCCGACGCGGCCGCTCATGCTCGCACTGCTTCTTCTGCTGGGCGGCGCCGCCCTGCTCACCGTCGAGCGTCGGCTCAGGACGAGGACGCCCGGCGACCGGTAGCAGGAACAGGCGGCTCTGCGCCTGCCCAGGACCATGCCTGGGCAGGCGAGCTACGGCTCAGTGCAGGAAGTGACGGGTGCCCGTCAGATACATGGTGATGCCGGCCTTGGCGGCGGCCTCGATGGTCTCGCTGTCGCGCACCGACCCGCCGGGCTGCACGATCGCTCGCACGCCGGCGTCGATCAACACCTGGGGGCCGTCCGGGAACGGGAAGTACGCGTCCGAGGCCGCCACCGACCCGGCGGCCCGATCTCCGGCGCGGCCCACGGCCAGCCGGCACGAGTCGACTCGGTTCACCTGCCCCATGCCGATGCCGACGCTGGCGGCACCATGTGCCAGCAGGATGGCGTTGGACTTCACCGACCGGCAGGCTCGCCACGCGAAGGCCAGGTCGGCCAGGGTGTCCGCGTCCGCGGCATCACCGGCGGCCAGCGTCCAGGTCGACGGGTTGTCGCCGGGGGCGTTCAGCCGGTCCACGGTCTGGGCCAGCACACCGCCGGAGATGTGGCGCCAGCCCCACTCCTCCACCGGCACGTCGGCGGGCATGCGCAGAATGCGGATGTTCTTCTTGCGGGTGAGCACCGCCAGGGCGTCGTCATCGAAGGCAGGCGCCAGCACCACCTCGGTGAACACCTCCGCGATCTGCTCGGCGATCGTCAGCGACACCGGGCGGTTCACCGCGATCACGCCGCCGAACGCGGACACCGGGTCGCAGGCCAGCGCGCGCTGGTGCGCGTCGGCCACTGCGGCCTCGACGGAGTCGAACCGCCCGGCCGGGGACACCGCGATACCGCAGGGGTTCGCGTGCTTCATGATGGCCACGGCCGGATCGGGGAACGCCGTGGCGGTCTGCCAGGCGGCGTCGGTGTCGACGTAGTTGTTGTAGCTCATCTCCTTGCCGTGCAACTGCTCGGCGGTGGCCAGCCCCCCGCGTCCGTGCCGGTACAGGGCGGCCTGCTGGTGCGGGTTCTCGCCGTAGCGCAGCACCGACACCCGTCGCCAGGTGTCGCCGGCCCACTCGGGGAAGGCGTCCTCTCCCAGCATCGTCCGGTTCATCCAGCCGGCGACCGCGACGTCGTACGACGCCGTGTGCTCGAACGCCTGCGTCGCGAGCCCGGCCCGCTCGGCGAGGGTGAAGCCGCCGGCGCGCAGCGCGGCGCGAACGGCGTCATACCCGGTGGGGCCCGTGACGACGGCGACCGAGGCGAAGTTCTTGGCGGCGGCCCGGATCATGGACGGCCCGCCGATGTCGATCTGCTCCACGCACTCGTCGACCGATGCGCCGGAGGCGACGGTGGCCTCGAACGGGTACAGGTTGGAGATCACCAGGTCGATCGGCTCGATGCCGTGTTCGCTGATCTCGGCCAGGTGCGCCGGGTTGCGGGTGTCCGCCAGCAGGCCGCCGTGGATGCGCGGGTGCAGGGTCTTCACCCGGCCGTCCAGGATCTCCGGGAAGCCGGTGATGTCGGCGACCGGGGTGACGGCGGCGCCGGCCTCGGCGATCATGGCGGCGGTGCGGCCGGTCGACACGATCGCCACGCCGGCGCGCGCCAATTCGACGGCAAGCTCCACCACGCCGGTCTTGTCGTACACCGAGATCAGCGCGCGGCGGATCGGCCGCCTGCCGGCGTCACCCGCCGCTCCGGTTTCCGCCGCATTGCTCGCCACTGGGCCACCCGTCATGGGATCGAGACCGTCCTTCCAGAAATCGTCCAACCATGTCGCGCCATCCGGCCGATCGCGTCGACCAATTGCGCCCGCTCCGCCACCTTGATGCGTTCGGTGAGCGTGTCCACGTCGTCGCCCGGCTCGACGGGCACCGCGACCTGCGCGATGATCGGCCCGGTGTCGACCCCGTCGTCCACCACGAACAGCGTGGCACCGGTGATCTTCACGCCGTAGGCCAGGGCGTCGGCCGGTCCGTGCATGCCCGCGAACGACGGCA
>JBIQMQ010000038.1:0-9461 GCA_044463185.1 Nakamurella lactea
CGACATCGGAGGTGAAGGGGCCCTGCGGGAAGGCACGGCCGGGCACCAGCGCATTGCCCAAGGCGATCAGCAGCGTGGCCACCGGCGCGAGCACGGTGCCGAGCGCGCGGGTGGGGCCAGCCAGGGCGAGCCCCACGGCGTACGGGTACCGCCGGCCGAGGGTGCGCGGCAGCACACCGATCGCGACGTAGCTCAGCACCACCATGACGACGACCACGCCGATCGCCACCAGGGTGTGGAAGCCCCAGGTCTCGACCGCGACGATGGCGACCGTCACGGTCGCCGTCATCTCCGCGCACAGCCGGAGCAGTAGCAGCAGGTTGACGTACCGCGCCCGGTCGGCGGTGATCGCGGCGAGCGACGCGGCGCCGCGCCGCGCCTCACGAGCCATCTCCTCCACCCGCGCCGTCGAGACGGCGCTGATGGCGGCGTCCGCGGCGGCAAGTGTGCCGGCGATGGGCACCAGGGCCGCAGACAGGACGAGCAGCCAGATATCGGTGACGCTCACGCCGGGGGCCTCACCGTGCCGCGGACGGGGGCGGGCTGCCGTCCGGTGCTGGGTCGTCGACGAAACCGGCCGCCCCGAGCACGGCGGTGTCGGCGGCGCGGGCCACCGCTCCGCGGCCCTGCACGGTGCGCTCTTCCCGCCAGTCGTCGAGGAGTTCGTTCTGCAGCCGGAACATGGCGCGCTCCTCCTGCGGTTCGGCATGGTCGTAGCCGAGCAGGTGCAGGATGCCGTGCACGGTCAGCAGGTGCAGTTCGTCGTCCAGGCTGTGTCCGGCCGCGACGGCCTGCTCCGCGGCCACGTCCGGGCACAGCACCACGTCGCCGAGCAGCGCCGGGCCGGGGCCCGCGTCGTCGGGGCTGCGCGCGGTGTCGAGCTCGTCCATCGGGAAGCTCATCACGTCGGTCGGCCCGGGCTCGTCCATCCACTTCACGTGCAGTTCCGTCATGGTCGGCACGTCGATGAGCAGCACCGACAGTTCCGCCAACGGGTTGATGCCCATGCGGTCCAGCGCGTATCGGGCCACCGATACCAGGGCCCGCTCGTCGACGCCAACGCCGGACTCGTTCGCCACCTCGATGGTCACCGGCGGCCCCCCGAGTCGTGCGACCGGCGCGCGAGATAGCGTGCGTCGCGTTCCGAGCGGTGCGACGACCGGCCCGCGCCGGGCCGCTGCGGGTCGCCGGCCGACTCCTCGGCCGCGATCTCCGCGTCCCACTTCTCGTAGGCGTCCACGATCTCACCGACCAGCCGATGCCGCACCACGTCCGCCGAGGTGAGCCGCATGAACGCGACATCGTCGATGCCGGACAGGATCTCGCTCACCACGCGCAGCCCGGAACGCTGCCCGCCGGGCAGGTCGACCTGGGTGACGTCGCCGGTGACGACGACTTTCGACCCGAACCCGAGACGGGTCAAGAACATCTTCATCTGTTCCGGCGTGGTGTTCTGCGCTTCGTCGAGGATGATGAACGCATCGTTAAGCGTCCTGCCGCGCATATATGCCAGGGGGGCGACCTCGATGGTGCCGGCCGCCATCAGCCGCGGGATCGATTCGGGATCGATCATGTCGTGCAGCGCGTCGTATAGCGGGCGCAGGTACGGGTCGATCTTCTCGTTCAGCGTGCCGGGCAGGAAGCCGAGCCGCTCCCCCGCCTCCACGGCCGGCCGGGTCAGAATGATGCGGTTGACCTGCTTGGTCTGCAGGGCCTGCACCGCTTTGGCCATGGCGAGATACGTCTTGCCGGTGCCGGCCGGACCAATTCCGAACACCACCGTGTGCGTGTCGATGGCGTCGACGTAACGCTTCTGGTTCACCGACTTTGGCCGGATCGTGCGTCCGCGCCGCGAGACGATGTTCAGACCGAGCACCTCGGACGGGGCCGGGGCCTCGCCCGACCCGTCGGGTCCCGGCTGGGCCAGCATGCCGACGGTGCGGCGCACCGCGTCCGGGGTGATCGCGGCGCCCGATTTCTGCAGCTCGATCAGCTCCCGCACGGCGCGCTCGGCGAACGCGATCTCGGCGGCGCTGCCCCGCAGCGTGATGCGATTGCCGCGCACGTGGATATCGGCGTCCAGCGCCTGCTCGAGTGCCCGCAGGACGACATCCCGCGCCCCGAGCAGTCCGACGATCGATTCTTCGTCCGCGACGATCACCGTCGATTCGCGGCGGTCGGCGGCCTGTGGCTCTCCGTTCCGTTCCTGCGCTCCGGTCGTTCGTCGGTCGCCGCGCTGTCCCGCTGCCACACTGGTTTCCGGCACCTGGCGCCTTGCCTGCTTCCTGCCCTTCGTTCGGGCCTTGGGTCGTCCCGGCCCGTTGGCCGGACCGCTACCGGCGTGGGACCGGGTCCCTGCCGCCGGCCCATGAGTGGATTCTACCGGTTCGCCCTGGTCGTTGTCGGCATCGTCGGATCGGCACCGCCGCCCCGGCGCGTTCGCATCATCCGGGCGGCCACGTGAACGAGCGACCGCCGAGCAGATGGAGGTGCGTGTGAAACACGGTCTGCTGGGCGCCCGCCCCGGTATTGGCGACGAGGCGGTAGCCGGTTTCGTCGATCCCCTCCTGGTGCGCGATGCGCGCCGCCGTCACGAACAGTTCGCCGGCCAGCGCCGGGTCCGCCGCCGCCGTAGCGGCGATGTCGGGTTGGTGATCGACCGGGATGATCAGCACATGGGTGGGCGCCTGCGGGTCGATGTCGCGGAAGGCGACGATCCGGTCGGTGCGCAGCACGATCGTCGACGGGATCTCGCCGGCAGCGATCTTGCAGAACAGGCAGTCCTGATCGCGGCGCGGCTGGTTTCGTTCCATCTCGGCCATGCTCCTCACCGTAACGGTCGGGGCCGACATCGTTGCTGCGCGGCGTCGAGTATGACGCCGCTCAGGACCAACGCCCCGTCGCGACCCCCAATGCACCGAGGGCCACGGCCGCTGCGGTCGAGGTCCGTAGCACCTCCGACCCCAGCCGCACGGTGCGGGCCCCGGCCTGCTCGAACCGGTCCAGCTCGTCCGGTGCCAGACCACCCTCCGGTCCGACCACCAGCACGACCCGCCCGGCCCGGGGCGGCGCGACGGAGCCGAACGGCACGGACCCTTCCTCGTGCAGCACCAGCGCCAGATCCGCGGCGCGGATCTCCGCGACGACGTCGTCGGCCGCGGCCAGCGCGGCGACCTTCGGGATGCGCCGGCGGCGGGATTGCTTCGCCGCCTCCCGGGCCACGCGCTGCCACCGCTGCCGGCCGCGTTCCGCCTTGCCGGGCGCCCCGTCCCAGCGCGCCACGCAGCGGGACGCCTGCCACGGCACGATCGCGTCGGCGCCCGCTTCGGTGGCCAGATCGACGGCCAGGTCCGAACGCTCCCCCTTCGGGAGTGCCTGTACCACCGTCACGCTCAGCGCGGCTGCGGCGTCATACTCGGCGGCTGCCACGTCGACGGCGAGTCCTCCGCCCTCGGCGGCGATCACGGTCGCCGGGGCCCACGTTCCGTCGCCGTCGGAGAGCACCAGCCGCTCGCCGGTGCGCAGCCGTTTGACCGTCGCCGCGTGGCGTCCCTCGTCGCCACCCAGCACGAAGCGCCCGGGTCCCGGCAGCGCGTCCACGAAGAAGACCGGGTCGGTCATCGACGACGCCTTACCGCCCGGAGAACGAGCCGCGCAACCGCCCGAACAGACCGCCCTGGCTGCGCGCCGCCAATTCCGGCTGCTCCTCGCCGCGGAGTTCCGCGAGCTTGCGGAGCAGCTCGGCCTGCTCGGCGTCCACCTTGGTGGGGGTGGCGACCTCGACATGCACGTACAGGTTGCCGCGCGACGTGCCGCGCAACTGGGGCATGCCCTGCCCGCGCAGCGTGATGATGCTGCCGGACTGGGTGCCGGGCTGGATGTCCAGTTCCTCGCTGCCGTCCAGCACGTCCAGGGCGAGCGCCGCCCCGAGGGCCGCGGCCGTCATGGGCACGTGCACCGTGCAGTGCAGGTCGATGCCGTCGCGGGTGAAGCGCGGATGCGGCACCTCCCGTACCTCGACGTACAGGTCGCCGGGCGAGCCGCCGCCGGGGCCCACCTCGCCCTGGCCGGCCAGCCGCACCCGGATTCCGTCACCGACGCCCGCGGGGATGTTCGCGCGCACCGTGCGGCGCGCCCGCACCCGGCCGTCGCCGTTGCACTGGCGGCACGGGTCGGTGATCACGGTGCCGAATCCCCGGCAGGTGCGGCAGGGCCGTGTCGTGATGACTTGGCCGAGCAGAGATCGCTGCACCTGCTGCGTCTCACCGGTGCCGCGACACGCCTCGCAGGTCGTCGGCGAGCTGCCCTCGGCGCAGCCGGAGCCGTGGCACATGGTGCACAGCGTCGCCGTGTCGACGGTGATGTCCTTGGCGACGCCCGAGGCGCATTCCTCCAGGGTGAGCTCCACGGGCACCAGTGCGTCCTGCCCCTGCTGCACGCGGGATCGGGGGCCGCGCCCGCGTCCGCCGCCCATGCCCCCGGTCATGCCGCCGCCGAAGAAGGCGTCCATGATGTCCGACAGGCCCATGCCGCCGAACGGGTCGCCGGCGGCGGGCCCGCCGCCGTTGGACAGCGGATCCCCGCCGAGGTCGACGACCTGCCGTTTGGCCGGGTCGGACAGCACCTCGTAGGCGGCCGTCACTTCTTTGAACTTCTCCCGGGCACCGGGGTCGGGGTTGACGTCCGGGTGCAGTTGCCGAGCCAGCTTCCGGTAGGCGCGCTTGATCTCGTCGGGCGACGCATCGCGGTCGACGCCCAAGAGCCCGTAATAGTCCCGTGCCACCCTCTGCACCACTCAAGCCTTCCCACGGGGCCCCGAGCCCCGACCCTGTTGTCGTCGCCCACCGGCGATTCGACCGCGAGCGCCGCGGCCGGCGCACCGTGCGCGTCGTGCCGTCAATGCCCGCCGACGATTTCGCCCACGTACTTGGCAACGGCGCGGACCGTCGCCATGGTTCCCGGGTAGTCCATCCGCGTCGGTCCGACGACGGCAAGTCCACCCATCAGTACCTCGCCGGCGCCGTAACCGGCCGAGACCAACGCCGACGACGCGAGGTTGCTATCGGCATTCTCCTCGCCGATCGACACGCGCAGTGCATCGGGTTCGTCCAGGGCCGCCAGCAGCTTGAGCAGCGTCACCTGCTCGTCCAGCGCGTCCAGCACGCCCCGCAGCGTCGCCGGTTGATCCGCCCACGCGCCGGTGATGTTCCCGGTGCCGGAGAGGACCAACCGTTCCTCCGGGTGGTCGATCAGCGTGTCCCGCAGCGCGGCGGCCACCTCCGTGGCGACCTCTCGATCGTCCGGCACCGCGTTCTCGGCCAGCTCGGACAGTGCCACGGCGGCGTCCGCGGACGACCGCCCGGCCACGGTTTCGCCGAGCAGGGTGCGCAGCCTGCCGACCATCTCGTCGTCCACATCGACGGCCGTCTCGACCAGTCGCTGCTCCACCCGCCCGGCATCGGTGATGACGACGAGCATCAGCCGGCGGTCGCCGATGGACAGCACCTCCGCGTGCCGCACCGTCGACCGAGACAGCACGGGGTATTGCACCACCGCGACCTGCCGGGTGAGCTGCGCGAGCAGCCGTACGGCGCGCCGGAGCACGTCGTCCAGGTCCACGGCCTGGGACAGGAACTGCTCGATCGCCCGCCGTTCGCCGACGGACAGCGGCTTCACCTGGCTGAGCCGGTCGACGAATAGCCGGTAGCCCTTGTCGGTGGGGATGCGCCCGGCTGACGTGTGCGGCTGGACGATATAGCCCTCCTGCTCCAGGACCGCCATGTCGTTGCGGATGGTGGCGGAGGAGACCGGGATCTTGTGCCGGTCCACCAGCATCTTCGAGCCGACCGGTTCCTGGGTCGCCACGTAGTCGGCGACGATGGCACGAAGGACGGCGAAGCGCCGATCGTCCGCGGTCATCGTCTGGACCTCCCGCCCGTGTCGAGTCCACCATGCCAGTGCCCGAATCCGAACGGTGGCGCAGCGGCGCCAGCGTGAAGCTGGCACTCTCCACCACCTGGTGCTAATTGTAGTGGTTCGCGCGCCGCCGCCGCTTAAACCGGCGGGCTCAGTCCGTCAGTCGCAGCGCGATGCCGTCGGTGAGGAGCCGCCCGGTGCGCGTGACGATCGCCCGGCCGCGGGACCACGCCTCCGGGTCCAGGAGCCCGTCCGCCAGCTCACGTTCGGCCTGGGCCCGGCCCGCAGCGGACAGCACCCCCGCGTCCAGACCGGTGTCCAGCCGGAGCTCGAGCAGGATCCGTTCCTCGCGCCGGGTCGCCGCGTCCAGCACCTCGCGGCCCTGCGCTGGCGACGCCCCGGCGCCGAGCGCCGCGGCGTAGGCCGCGGGATGCTTGCGATTCCACCACCGCACCCCGCCGACGTGCGAGTGCGCGCCCGGTCCGACGCCCCACCAGTCGCCGCCCTGCCAGTAGGCCAGGTTGTGGCGACAGCGCGCCGCGTCGTTCCGCGCCCAGTTGGACACCTCGTACCAGGCCAGGCCCGCCGCGGACATTACGTCATCGGCGATCAGATAGCGGTCTGCGAGCACGTCGTCGTCCGGCATGGGCAGCTCGCCGCGGGCGACCTTGCGCGCCATCCGGGTCCCCGGCTCCACGATCAGCGAGTATGCGGAGACGTGGTCGACGCCTGCACCGATCGCGGCGTGAAGGGATGCCCGGAAGTCGTCGTCGCTCTCCCCCGGCGTGCCGTAGATCAGATCCAAGCTGACGTGCTCGAAGCCGGCCTGGTGTGCCCAGCCCGCTGCTTCGAGGGCGCGTCCGGGGGTGTGCCGACGTTCCAGCACGGCGAGCACGTGCGGGGCGATCGACTGCATGCCGATGGAGATCCGGGTGAAGCCTGCAGCCCGGATCGTGTCGAGAAGCTCCCGGTCGGTGGACTCCGGGTTCGCCTCGGTGGTCACCTCTGCGCCCGCGGCGAGCCCGAACGCATCGTCCACGGCGCCGAGCAGCGTAGCGAGCTTCCGGCCCCCGAGCAACGACGGGGTGCCGCCGCCCACGAACACCGTGGAGACCTCACGGTGAACGCCGGATGCGGCGAGAGTCCTTGCTGCCAGGCCGATCTCGGTCAGCGCAGCGCCCAACCAGCTCTCCGGCGATGCCGAACTGCCCAACTCGCCCGGCGTGTAGGTGTTGAAATCGCAGTAGCCGCATCGGGTGGTGCAGAACGGCACGTGGAGATACACGGACAGGCTGCGCTCGGCCATGCCCTCGTACGCCTGCTCGGGGAGGGAGCCGTCCTCGGGCGCGGGTTCGCCGTCCGGCAGCGTTGAGGGCATGCTGCCATTGTGGTCCCCGGCGACGCCAGGCCCAGTGCCGGCAGGCCGACGCGACGCCCGGCGATCGCGCCGGGCCCGAGCCGGAAAAGCCGCCCGCGCTCAGGATTCCCCGGCGGCCACCCAGCAGTCAGCGCGCCGAGCGCCAGCCTGCCGCGCCGCCCGCGCTCAGGATCCCCAGGCGGTGACGCCGACCTGCCGGGCAATCCTGTTGGAACTGTCCAGATAGGCCGTCGACATGCTGTACACCTCGGTACCGTCGTCGTAGCGACAGGCCTCCGTGTAGGCGAGTCGACCGTCGGCGAGCACCGGGTTCTCCATGCGATGCGTCATCTCCCGAGCACAGACATCGCGCAGGTGCTCGGCGATCTCGCTCTTGCCGTGGAACATGCGCGGCCGGGCCGGCGGATGATCGTTGTCGATCTCGATCATCTCGGCGTTATCGGCGTACATAGAGGTGAGGAATTCGGCATCGCGGCCTTCGATGGCACGGGACAGGGCGTCGAGGTCGAATCCGATGGTGGCGGACATAGCGGTCTCCTTGGGCGGGTGAACTCGGCAGTGCGGTGGGCAATGGACGGTGGGCCGGGCGCATCGGCCCGGTTCCCAGGCGGGAGTGGGCAGGTACCCGGGCGCACCGGCCCGGTTCCGAACGCGTGCAGTACGCGTGTTATTTTGACCTACTAGTAGGTAGATGGTCAACGGTTCTACGAGTCAACGGTTTCTACGGAAGGAAGCACACGGTGCCGATGCGTTCTCGACGTCATGGCGACACGGCCACACGGATCCTCGACAGCGCCGAACGGCTGGTGCAGAGCCGCGGCTTCAACGGCTTCAGCTACGCCGACATCGCGACCGAACTGGGGATCACCAAGGCGAGTCTGCACTACCACTTCGCCAGCAAGGCCGAGCTCGGCGAGGCCGTGATCGCCCGGTACACCGCTCGATTCGTCGAGCAACTGGCCATGATCGAGTCCACCGCGGACACCGGCCCGGACCGGTTGAAGGCGTATGCGGACCTGTACGCCGACCACGTGCACGAGCGGAAGCTGGGCCTGTGCGGCATGCTCGCCGCCGAATTGCAAACCCTCCCCGACCCGATGCGCGAGGCCATCGTGACGTTCTTCGACGCCGTGGAGGGCTGGCTGGAACGCGTGCTCGATCAGGGGCGCGAAGACGGGAGCCTGCACTTCGACGGCCGTTCCGAGGACATCGCCCGCGCGATCCTCGCGCTTCTGCAGGGCACGCTGCTCATCGCGCGCCCGTACGGCGACGCGGGCCGCGTCCGCGCCACGACGCAGCAGATCCTCTCGAACCTGTCCCGCCCGACCGCGCCCGCTGTCGGCTGAGACAACCCAGTGTCTCGGTCGGCCCGTCGCCGAACTTGATCGAACGGGCCGCGAGGATATCGTCGTACCGGACCGATACGGCAAGGAGTCTTCGTGAGTTCACGGGCACAGGGCGGCGATACCACCGGCAGCGAACCGGCCGTGGTGCAGTACGAGTTGGCGGGCGGCGTCGCGACGATCACGCTGGACTCGCCCCGCAACCGCAACGCCCTATCCAAGCCCATGCGCGCGCAGCTCACCGCGGCGCTCACCCGGGCGGCCGAGGATGACGCCGTTCGCGTGGTGGTCCTCACCCACACCGGCACCGTGTTCTGTGCGGGCATGGACCTGAAGGAGACGGCGGTCGCGAAACCCGGCGAGGAGGGCGTGCGGGAACTGCCCGCGATCCTGCGACTCATCTCGCACTGCCCGAAGCCGGTGGTGGCGCGGCTGGCCGGGCCGGCGCGCGCCGGCGGAGTGGGAATTCTTGCGGCATGCGACATCTCGGTCGCAGTCGATACGGCGACGTTCGCATTCACCGAGGTGCGCATCGGTTTGATCCCGGCGACCATCTCGATCCCGGTGCTCGCGCGGCTGAACCCGGTGGCTGCGCGCGAGCTGCTGCTCACCGGGGAGGTGTTCGACGCCGCCCGCGCCCGCGAGATCGGGCTCGTCAATGCGGTCGCCGAGGCCGATCACCTGGACGCGACGGTGGACCGGTACGTCGACGCCCTGCTCGCCGGTGGGCCGAGCGCCCTGGCCGGGACCAAGGCGCTGCTGGCCGACGGGGTGGACGATTCCGAGTCGCGCTACGCGGCGCTGCTCGAGCTGTCCGCCCGGCA
>JBIQMQ010000038.1:9561-17134 GCA_044463185.1 Nakamurella lactea
CAGCGTCGCCGCGACGAGCGTGCCCAGGCCCACCGCGATCCCGGCGCCCCAGCGCCGCTCCTGCAGGATCCGCACGGTCTCGACACTGGCCGTGGAGAACGTGGTGTAGCCGCCGAGGAATCCGGCGCCGGCGATGGCCAACCATGGGTCCGGGAGCAGGCTGGCCGCGGCGAGCCCCGTGAGAATCCCGAGCGCCAGGGAGCCGCTGAGGTTGATGGTGATGGTCCCCCACGGCGCGGGGCGGGCGCGGATGACGCCGTCCAGGGCGAAGCGGCTCATCGCGCCGACTCCCCCGGCCAGTGCGAGCGCCAGGAACAGGAGCGGCGTCATCGGGCCGGTCCTGCGCCGTCGGGCGCCCTGCGACGTCGGACGGCGGCGCTGCCCGCGGCGATCCCCACCCATGCGGCGACCGCGCCGATCAGCAGCGTGCCCAGGGCATACGTGGCGCTCGCGCCCCACAGTTCGCGTCCGGCGAGGTCGGCGGCCTGCACGGCCAGGGTGCTGTAGGTGGTGAAGCCGCCGCAGAACCCGGTGCCGACGACCAGACGCAACCAGCGATGATGTCCCGGGCCGCCGCTCACCACAAAGCCGAGCAGCAGCCCCAGCGCCAGGGAGCCGACGACGTTGATCGCCCAGGTGGCATAGGGGATGCCAGCGGAAGTCGGGAACGCCAGCGACAGCGCCTCGCGAGCGGCGGTGCCGGCCGCCCCGCCGGCGAACACCAGCGCCAACGCCACGCCACGCCGCAGCGGCCGGCCGCGCGGGGCCGTCCCCGGCTTGGCACGGGTCCCCGGCCTCGTACGAGTCTCCGATTCCGTCATGTTCTCCGACGCCGCCCTGTCCTGCTGTTCCGTCATGCCACACCGCCCTGCCACGGCGGCGGCTCGTCGATGCCCACGGGGCGCAGCGGGACGACCACGACCGGCCGGCGCTGATGGTGCGCCAACTGGGCGGCGACGGAGCCCGAGAGGAACTCGTGCACGGTGCCGCGAAAGCCCGCCGGACGGGTGCCGACGACGATCATGATGCCCCCTGTTCCGACGGGACCAACGTAGTGGCGACCAGCGACAGCACCATCCATCCGGCGACACAGCAGAACGCGACGACCGGCGAGATCGCCGCGTACAACACTCCGGCGATCGACGAGGCGAGCAGGGTGCCGCCGGCCTGGACGGCACCCAGCACCCCGAACCCGCTGCCGCGCAACCGATCCGGCAACAGTCTCGCCACCAGGGCGGATTGCGCGGTCTCGGCGAACCCGATACCGAGGCCGGCCAGGGCGAAGGAGACCGCGACGGCGAGCGGCGTGCTGCCCGCGACGGCAAGCCCGATGGCACCGGTGGCGAGGGCAGTTCCCAGATAGCCGCCGGCGGCCACCCGGCCTCGGTGTGCCGGGTCGTTGGCGAGCGGCCCGCCGACGAGCTTCATCACGCCGGTGAGCGCATCCGCGATCCCTTCGATCACGCCCAGGGCGCCCGCGGAGGCATGCAGTGTGCTGGTCAGGAAGGCCGGC
The DNA here is from genome assembly GCA_044463185.1 of Nakamurella lactea. GTDB lineage: Bacteria > Actinomycetota > Actinomycetes > Mycobacteriales > Nakamurellaceae > Nakamurella > Nakamurella lactea_A. Next base: position 11,075 of record JBIQMQ010000038.1, read on the forward strand.
AGCATCGCCGTCGTCATTTCGTGGCCCGCGTCCGAGAACATGCTCGCGGCGCCGACCCCGGCGACACCCGGTGTCAACCACGGATGACGCCGTCCGGCGGCTTCGCCGCTGTCGCGCGAGGGAAAAGGCCCCGAGGGGGTCGCGGGCACATGCGCCTCCTACCTGTCGCGCGCCGCAGCGGCATCGCAAGGTAGGGACTGTTGTCGGACGAGTCCGAGGTTGGGTGCGGCGAGCCCCACCGCCGCGGCGCCGCTACGTCAATGCCGCGGAGCCGGGGCCAGTATCGCACATCGCCGACACTGCGATCGGAATGCGACTGCGGCGCAGCCAAGGGCGGCGTCATACCCGATCCGCGGCGGCCACGGCCGATATCCTCGAGCGTTCATGCCCGTCACCCTTCTCGAAACGAGCGAACCCCATGCCCCAGACCGCTGCCGTCTGCGCCACCGTGCTGCTGGTGTTGCTGTCCGTCGTCCAGATCGGCGCCGCCGCGGGCGCGCCGTGGGGTCGGCTGCTCTGGGGCGGCAAGCATCGGGTGCTACCCCTCCGACTGCGCGTCGCGAGCGGCGGTTCGGTCGTGATCTACGCAGGGTTCGCCGCGGTGCTCCTGGGTCGGGCCGGCACGCTCGCCGTTCCGGCCGACGTCGCCGCGATCGGCTCCTGGGTGCTGCTCGTGTACTTCGCGCTGGGTGTCCTGGCGAACCTGGCCTCGCGTAGCCGGGCCGAGCGCTTCACGATGGCGCCCGTGTGCGCGCTGCTCGCGGCCGCGACCGCCGTGGTCGTCTTCGCCAGCTGATCCGGCGAGAGGCCGCTAGCGCTTCTCGCCACGCTTCCGAAAGGCCTTTGACAAGACCTGCCAGTGTGATCTTGCAGTCATTGTTGGCACTGTTGGCTCCACACCTGGAGGGAATCCTCCGCGCCCGCATCGTCACCGAATGAAGTCGACGACACGACGGCACCGAGGTATCGACGATGCCACACAAGAAAGTGACAGAACCATGCTTCGATTCCGCCGCTTATCCTGGCTCGCCGCCTTCGGCCTGACGACGGCCCTCGTCGTTTCCGCCTGCGGCTCCTCCGCCGAGACCCCTGCTTCCGACACGAGCACACCCGAATCGTCGGCTTCCGATACTTCCACGCCGCCTGAGACCTCCGCCGGGGACGTCGACGGCGAGTCGAGTGACCTGTCGGACGTCAAGATCGCAGCGATCTTCTCCGGCCCGGTCACCGACGCCGACTACAACCAGCTCGGTTACCTGGCGCTGCAGGCCGCAGAGAAGCAGGGAGCCACGACGACCTACACCGAAAGCGTGCCCGTCCCGGACACCGAACGAGTGCTGCGCGAATACGTCGCAGATGGCAACACCGTCATTTGGACCCACGGCAGCCAGTTCTACGACGCCACTGCGAAGGTCGCCGCGGACAATCCCGACATCGCATTCATCGGCGAATTCGATGGGCACCCAGCGGATCTGCCCAAAAACGTGTGGACGTTCGATCGGCAGTTCCACCTCGGCTTCTACGCTATCGGTGTACTGGCTTCCGAGCTCTCCACATCGGGCAAGATCGGCTACGTGGGCGGGCTCTCGCTGCCCTTCTCCTACTCCGAGGTGCACGCCATGGAGCAGGCGATTGCCGACACCGGCGCCTCTACGACGCTGACGCCCGTGTGGACCGGCGACTTCAACGATCCGACCAAGGCTCAGCAGATCGCGACACAACTGATCAACGACGGTGCCGACGTGATCGTCGGATCGCTGAACAACGGCGTCGTCGGCACCCTCAAGGCGGCCGAGTCGACCTCCAGCGCGGATCACACGATCTGGGTCACCGCGAAGTACACCGACAAGTCCAGCCTGGATTCCGGCGGCAACTACGCCGGCACCGTGCTGTACGACTTCACCAAGCCCCTGCTCGACGTCGTCGGGAGCATCGCCGGCAAGACCACGACCGGCTACTACCCGCTCGGCTTTTCCACCGGTGTGACGATCTCCATGCCTGATTCCGTGCCTGCCGACGTGCAGAAGAGCGTGGAAGAGACGATGGCCAAGGTCGAGGACGGCAGCATCACCGTGGCGCTCGACACCACACAGATCGGCGGATAGCACGTTGTTCAGCGACGACGACGCCGCCGGGGTCACCCCGGCGGCGCCACCGCGCGCCGCGCAGCCACCGCTGCTGCGCATGGTGGGGATAGAGAAGTCCTTCGGCCCTGTCCGCGCGCTCCGCGGAGTTGATTTCCGGGTCGATTCCCGTCAGATACACGGGCTGTTAGGGGGAAACGGTGCCGGCAAGACCACATTGATGAACGTGCTCTACGGCCTGTACCTGGCCGACGCGGGCAGCATCGAGGTGGGCGGCTCCGCCGTCTCCATCAACTCCCCGCGTGACGCCATTGCCCACGGCATCGGCATGGTGCACCAGAGTTTCCTGCAAGTGGACACGTTCACCGTCACCGAAAACGTGGTGCTGGGCACCGGCTCCTCGGCGTTGCGCACCGACCTGGCGCCGGCCGGCCGCGCCATCGCGGAACTCAGCGAACGATTCGGTCTGGCCGTCGACCCAGCGGCCGTGGTTGGGGACCTCCCGGTCGGCGTCCGGCAACGCGTGGAGATTCTCAAGGCGCTGTACCGCAAGGCGAAGCTCCTCGTGTTGGACGAACCGACCACGAACCTGACGCCGCAAGAGGTCGATGCGCTATTCGGCTCGCTGCGCACCATTGTGGACGAGGGCATGTCCGTCGTTCTGATCACCCACAAGATTCGCGAGACCATGGCGGCATGCGACGTCATGACCGTCATGCGGGACGGAAAGCGGGTCACGACCGTCGCCCGGAACGAGACCAGCCCCGATGCGCTCGCCTCGCTCATGGTCGGCGAGACCACCGCCAACAAAGAGGACCTCGCCATCGTGACGGCGGAAGCGGACCCAGCCGACATGAGCTCCGCGGCCGGCGAGGCCGAGCCGTATCGACCCGACGGACCCACCCGGGTCGAGATCATGGGCGTGACCGCCGCCAACGACGCCGGGGCTACCGCCGTACACGGCGTCACGCTCACCCTCGGTCGCGGCGAGATCCACGGCATCTCTGGCGTTGCCGGCAACGGCCAGACGGAACTCGCCGAGGCGATCACCGGCGTCCGGCCCGTCCTCGGCGGGTCGGTCCGCCTCGACGGCACCGATTTGGTCGGCACCCCGACCGCTGGCTGGCTGGCCGCCGGAGCGGTGTACGTGCCCGAGGACCGCCAACGCGACGGGATTCTGCCGGCCGCGTCCCTGGTCGAGAACCTACTGCTGGGGGCACACCGGTCGGCCACGCGGCGCGGACTGATCGACTGGCGCGCAGCCAGGGAATCCGCCATCGCAGTGATCAACGAGTATTCGATTCGCACACCCGGATTCCGCACACCCGCCGGCCAATTGTCCGGCGGCAACATGCAGCGGGTCATCCTGGCCCGGGCATTCCGTCGCAAACCGCGGCTCCTGTTATTGCACAACCCGACTCGCGGCCTGGACATCGCTTCGACACAGTTCGTGTACCAGCGGGTCCGGGAAGCGGCAAAGTCCGGATGCACGGTCATCGTCATCTCCGAGGATCTCGACGAGATCCTCGCGCTATCGCAGCGGATATCGATCATCTACTCCGGAGCGATCGTCGCGACCATCGACCGGCCCGACGCCGACCCGTACCATCTCGGCCGCTTGATGACGGGAGTGACGCAATGACGACATCCGCCGTGAGCGATCCCGCAGTCGAGGCACCTACGGACAGTCGGTTCGGCACCATCCTGCGCACCCTAGTGCCCTACGTCGCGGCCATCGTCGCCGCGTTCGTGGTGGCCGGCATCATCATCGCGGTCCTGGGACACAACCCATTCATCGCGTTCCGCTCTGTGCTCACTACGTCATTCAAATCAACATTCGGCATCGTGGAGACGTTTACCAAATGGGTGCCGCTGACCCTCCTAGCGCTCGCATTCGTGATCCCGCTCGGTGCCGGTCGATTCAACATCGGCGGCGAAGGTCAGCTGATCCTCGGGGCCACCGCTGCCACCGCTGTGGGCATCACGCTGTCCGATCTCCCCATGCCGCTCCTGCTTCCACTGGTGATGATCGCCGGAATGCTGGGCGGCGGAGTGTGGGCGGCCATCGCCGCATGGCTGATGTCGCGGTTCAAGGTCAACGAGATCCTGTCCACCGTGCTGCTGAACTTCGTTTCGTTCCAGATCCTCGACTACGTCGCCTCGCAGATCTGGCCCGATGTGGGCGCCGGATTTCCGGCAACCGTCAAGGTCGGGGGCGGCGCGATGCTACCGACCGTGGGCAAGCCGGCGCTACACGCAGGTGTCTTCATCACGCTCGCTGTGATCGTCATCGCCGTGATCCTGATGCGACGCAGCGCACCGGGCTTCGAGTTGCGCGCCGTCGGAATCAACGAACGCGCGGCGAAGGTGCACGGTATCCGCACCTCCCGGGTCGCCGTGGGCGCCATGATCGTCGGAGGAATGGCGGCGGGGCTTGCCGGAATGATCGAAGTCTCCGGCGTCCACGGCAACCTGCTCGAGGGCATCCAGTCCAACTATCTGCTGCTCGGCATCATCATCGGGCTCATCGCGCGCGGCAGCGTGCTGCTTGTCCCGTTCGTCGCGTTCGGGATCTCGATCCTGGAGATCGGCGCGTCGGCGATGCAGCGTACGGCACAAGTACCGATCGAGATGGTGCTGATCGTAGAAGGGTTGATCTTGTTGTTCCTGTTGCTGTCCGACGTGGTCACGGCGCGCTGGCAGCGAGCCCGGCAGCGGCGCACGAACCGCGCGACGGCTGCCGGTGGGCCCGTCGAAGCCGCGACGGCGGAGGTGTCGTCATGACGGAAGTCGCGAATTTCCTGATGCTGGTCGTCACTGCCATGGTGCCGTACATCTTCGCGGCGCAGGGCACCATGCTGTCTGGTCGCGCCGGCATCTTCAACGTGTCGCAGGAGGGCATGTTGATGCTCGGCGCCGCGGTCGGCTTCCTGGTAAGCCTGAAGGTGGGTTCCAACACAGTTGGGATCTTCGCGGCCGCGCTGGTTGGCGCACTGTTCGGCCTGATCCTCGGCGTAGTGACTACCTATCTCCGACTCGACCAGTTCGTCGTGGGACTAGCGTTGTTCTTCTTGGCCCTGGGCGCTGCGAGCCTTCTGTATCGCGTGGTGATCGGCGTGACGATGTCGCCGCCCCTTATCCCGCTACTGGGGAAGTGGCGGATTCCACTGCTCGCGGACATCCCCATCGTCGGTCCGGCGCTGTTCAATCAGGATCCCATGGTCTACCTGGCACTGATCGGCTCCGGTGCCTTGTGGTGGTTCCTGTTCCGCACCAATGCAGGCATGAAACTGCGCTCCGTCGGCGAGAATCCGAAGGCAGCCGACAGCCTCGGCATCAATGTCGCGTCGACACGGATATGGGCGGCCGTCATCGGCTCGGCCCTGATGGCGATCGCCGGCGCCTACCTGCCCATGATCTATTCCGGAACCTACACGGACGGTATGGCCGCTGGACGTGGATGGCTGGCCATCGCCCTGACGTTCTTCGGCGGCTGGCGGCCACAGTTCATCGTCGCCGGTGCGGCGTTCTTCGCCGGCATGGAAGTGCTGGCATTGCGCAGTCAGGTAGCGGGAATCGGCGTGCCGCACCAGTTCGTCGCGATGCTGCCGTTCGTGGCCACCCTGCTGGTCATGGTGTTTGCATTCCGCTGGGCGCGGGTGCCGGCATTCCTGGGGCTCAACTACGACCGCGAGTCGCGTCTGAACGGCTGATCCTCGGTCCTCGCCCGGCGCGATTTCTGGCGCGGCGGGCGGGGCACCGCCGAGGGCGGCGTCATGCACGGTGTCGCTACCGGGTGAGGGCGACGAGCCGCTACCGGGTGAGGGCGACGACGACGGCGACGATGATCATCGCGCCCAGCGCGATCGACATCCAACGGCGGACGACCACCGGTAGCGGCTTGCTCACGCCGTTTCACCCGCCGCTGTACCCACACGGCCAGCCTAGCGATCTGCGGCGAGGCGCCCCGTGTGAT
>JBIQMQ010000039.1:0-17071 GCA_044463185.1 Nakamurella lactea
CTTCGGCCCTGACGCGACTTCCCCCGCGCCAGGACCGGAGCGGGTGAGGACCCGTCGGCAGGGTGCCCGCCCCACCCGGTTGGTGACGTCTGTGACGGAGAAGGTGATGTCGATGCCGATCGCGGCGGGCGGTGACGATCCGGTACCGGAGCCGCGGCACCCGGGCGGCGACCGGCATATCCCGGTGCTGGCCGATCGGGTGTCCGCGCTGCTGGCACCTGCGCTGAGCGGCGAGCACCCCGTGCTGGTGGACGCCACGCTGGGTCTCGGCGGCCACACCGCCGCGCTCATGACGCAGTTCCCGCGCCTGGTGATCATCGGCATCGACCGCGACCCGGCAGCGTTGGCGCACGCCGAGGCCAGAATCGACGCCGCCGGGATGACCGGACGGCTCATCGCTGTGCACGCCGTGTATGACGAAATTGCCCAGGTGGTCGCGCGGCACGCGCCGGGCGGAACGGTCGACGGTGTGCTGTTCGACCTGGGCGTGTCGTCGATGCAGCTCGACCGGTCGGACCGCGGCTTCGCCTACGCCGTCGACGCCCCGCTGGACATGCGGATGGACCCCACCGCCGGGATGACGGCGGCCGACGTGCTCGCCGACTATTCGGAGCGCGACCTGGCCCGCATCCTGCGCGGCTACGGCGAGGAGCGTTTCGCGGCACGGATCGCGGCGGCCATCGTGAAGCGGCGCGCGCAGCGCCCGATCACCTCCAGTGGCGACCTGGTGGAGATCATCCGATCCGCGATCCCGGCCGCTGCCCGGCGCACCGGCGGACATCCCGGAAAGCGGACCTTCCAGGCCCTCCGCATCGAGGTGAACGACGAACTCGGCGCCCTGACCAGGGCGATCCCTGCCGCATTGGCAGCGCTCCGGGTGGGCGGGCGGATCGTGGTGATGTCGTACCAGTCGTTGGAGGACCGCATCGTCAAGCGCGCGATCGCGCCGTTGACGAAGTCCACCACACCGCTCGACCTGCCGGTGGAACTCGCCGGGCACGAACCGGTCTTCCGGTGGCTCACCCAGGGATCGGAGCAGCCCACCGAGACGGAGATCGCCGAGAACCCGCGCGCGGCCTCGGCACGGCTGCGGGCCGCCGAACGGACGGGGACGGGCCGATGAGCACCGTATCGACGCCGGAGACACACGCCCCGGGGCCCGAGGCCGCCGAGAAGCGGCGCCGTGGGTCGGGCCGCGCGGCCGAGCGTGCCCGCGCCCGTCGGCAGCGTCGGCAGCTCCGCTCCAGCCCGGCGCCGATGTCCGACGCGGGCAAACCGATCCGCGCCGCGCTGGCCCGCGTTCCGTTCGTGGTCGCCCTGATCGTGGTACTGACGGTGGGGGTGGGCGGCGTGCTGTACCTCAACACCAAGACCGACGAGTCGGGCATGCGCACCGAGCAGGCGAAGGCCGCGGCGGCCGAACTCCGGCTCACCATCGAGGAACTGACCCGCACGGTCGCCGACCTGAGCGCCACACCGCGCTTGGCCGAGAAGGCCGAGGCCCTCGGCCTGGTGCCGGCCGGCGATGCGGCGATCGTCACCATCGACGGCACCGGCGCGGCGAGCCTGCTCGGCACACCGACCCCTGCGAGCGCCGGCGGTACCTCACGGTGAGCGGCACGACAGCGGCGCCACCGCGGCGCGGGCGAACCAGTCGCCGCCTGGCCGCGGCCGAACGCGAGAATCGGCTCCGCGCCGCCACATCGTCGCCGAGCACGCCACGCCGTGGGGTGCGCCGCCGGGGGATCGGCCACGGCGGCCGGTCCTGGATGGCCCTGACCCTGGTCCTGGTCATGTTCGGCGCCGCGGCGTTCCAACTGGTGCGGATTCAGACCGTCGACGCCGCCACGTACTCCGCGAAAGCCGCCGCGCAGCAGGGCCGCACCATCACGCTGCCGGCCAGCCGCGGCACCATCTACGACCGCAACGGCACCCCGCTCGCCTTCACCGTGCAAGGGCGAGCCCTCGCCGCCTGGCCCGGGCTGTTCACCTCCGACACCGAGCGCCGCGCCGTGGCGAACATCGTCGGCGACGCCCTTGCGCCCGCGGTGACGGCGGACGAGGTGTTCACGAAACTGACCGACGGCACGTCCAAGTACGTCTACCTGGCGCGCGGGTTGATGCCGGCCCAGGCCGAGGCGCTGCAGAGCGCCATCCTGGACGCCGTCGGACCGGTCGATCGCAGCCCGGTCACCCTGGAACGCCAGGACCTGCGCGAATATCCGCAGGGCGACACGACGCACAGCATCGTCGGCACCACGAGCTGGGAGGGGCACGGCGCCGGCGGCATCGAGATCAAGTACGACTCGTTGCTGTCCGGCACGGACGGCGAACGGACCGTGGACGTCGACTCGCAGGGCCGGGCCATCCCGGGCACCCAGCGCGCCGAGGCCCCCGCGGTGGACGGCGGCGACGTCACGCTCACCCTCGACGCCGACCTCCAATACACCGTCGCGCGGCTGCTGGAGCAGGCCGTGACCAGCAGCGGCTCCAAGGGCGGCATGGCGATGGTGCGCAGCGCCACCAGCCCGGACATCCTGGCGATGGCCACCTACTACCAGGGCAAGACGCCCGCCGAGGTCGGCAACATGCCGGTCACCTCGCCGTTCGAACCGGGTTCCGTGATGAAGGCCGTGACGTTCGGCGCCGCGCTGGAACAGGGACTGATCACGCCGACCACGCACTATGCCGTCTCCGAGACGATCACGATGGGCGGGCACGTGATCCACGACGCGTGGCCACACGTGCGCGTCGGAATGTCCGCCACCGGCATCCTCGCCAAGTCCAGCAACGTCGGCACGCTGATGATCGCCCAGCAGATCGGGCAGGACGCGTTCGCCGCCGAGCTGGAGAAGTACGGCCTGGGCCAGCGCACCGGAATCCAGCTGCCGGCCGACTCCGCCGGCGTCGTCCCGCCGCAATCGCAGTGGTCGGCGACCTCGTTCGCGAACCTGCCGCTGGGCCAAGGACTGTCGGTCACGATGGTGCAACTCTCCGACATGTACCAGGGCATCGCCAACGGTGGTGTGCGCATCCCGCCGTCGATCGTGGCCTCGACCACCAAGGACGGCGTCACCACGCCGGTGCCGCCGCGCACCCCCGTGCGGCAGCTGTCCACCACCGCGGCGAACACGCTGCTGGACATGTTGCGCGGCACCGTGCAGGACGGCGACATGATGCATGACGGAACGGCGCCGGCTGCGGCGCTCACCGGCTACCAGGTCGCCGGCAAGACCGGCACCGCCCAGCAGGTCGACCCGGACTGCGGCTGCTACTCCAAGACACAGGTGACGGCCACGTTCGCCGGGATCGTGCCCGCCGACGACCCGGCGTTCGTCATCACCGTGATGCTGGACGCCCCGCGGGACGGCGCCGAAGCGGGCGGCGTGGCCGCGCCCCTGTTCAAGGACATTGCGGCCTACGCGCTACGCGCCTTCGACATCCCGCCGTCGAAGACGGAAGCGCCGATCTACGACCTGTACCTCAATATGGGTGAATGACCGTGCCGTCGGACCGCTCCATCGCCCCACCCCGGCCGACCGAACTGGCACCGGTGCCGCTCGCCGCGCTCGCCGACGTCGCCGGCGTACCAACCCCCACCGCCCATGACGGAGCAGCCGGCGTGGGCGTCACCGGGGTGACGCTGCGCAGTGTCGACGTGCGCCCCGGCGACCTGTTCCTCGCCGTGGCCGGATCGACCACCCACGGCGCCGTCTACGCCGCGCAGGCGGCCCGCGCGGGCGCCGTCGCGATCCTCACTGACCCGGCCGGCGCCGAGATCCTCGCGGAGCAGGGCGCCGCCGTCGGCCTGCCGGTGCTGATCTCCCCGGCGCCCCGCGCGACGATCGGCGCCGTCGCCGCCGAGATCTACCACCACCCGAGCCAGCAGCTGCGGGTCGTCGGCGTCACCGGCACCTCCGGCAAGACCACGACCTGCTACTTCCTGGAGGCGGCGCTCGCCGCCGCCGGGCGGCGGGTGGGGCTGATCGGCACGGTGGGCGCCCGCATCGACGGCGAGGCCGTGCGCAGCGCGCTCACCACGCCGGAGGCGCCGGACCTGCAGGCCCTGTTCGCCGTGATGCGCGAGCGCGGCGTCGACGCGGTGGCCATGGAGGTCTCCAGCCACGCACTGGCCCTCGGGCGGGTGGACGGCACCCGCTTCGACGTCGGCGCGTTCACCAACCTGACGCAGGACCACCTGGACTTCCACGGCGACATGGAGCACTACTTCGCCGCCAAGCGGATGCTGTTCGACGGCCGGGCCCGGGCCGAGGCCGTCGTGGTCGACGACGAGTACGGCCGCCGGCTCGCCGCGGGCCGCCCGGGAGCGGTGACCGTGTCCGGACGCGCCGGGAGCGGAGCGGACTGGATCGTGCACACCCAGCCCGGCGATCTGGGCGTGCAGCACCTGCGCATCGCCGGACCGGCCGGCGAGCTGGCCGCGACCATTCACCTGCCCGGCGCGTTCAACGCGACGAACGCGGCGACCGCGCTGGTCTGCGCGCAGCTCGCCGGTGCGGATCCGTCGGCCGCCGCGCCCGGGCTGGCCGACGTGCAGGTGCCCGGCCGCATGCAGCGCGTCGACGCGGGCCAACCGTTCCTGGCCATCGTCGACTACGCGCACAAGCCGGCGGCGGTGGCGGCCGTGCTGGACGCCGTGCGGCAGCACGGCGCGGGCCGCGTCATCCTCGTGCTCGGCGCCGGCGGCGATCGGGACCACGGCAAGCGGCCCGTCATGGGCCAGATCGCCGCTGCCGCAGCCGATGTCGTGATCGTCACCGACGACAATCCGCGATCGGAGGACCCTGCCACGATCCGTTCACAGGTGCTCGCCGGCACCCGGGACTCGAGCGCCGAGGTGCACGAGATCGGTGACCGCCGGGAGGCCATCGCCGCCGCCGTCGCCCAGGCCCGGCCCGGCGACGTGGTGATCGTCGCGGGCAAAGGGCATGAGCAGGGGCAGGAGATCGCCGGAGTGGTCCACCACTTCTCGGACGTGGAGGAGTTGACCGCGGCCGTGCAGGCCTGGGTTGACGGCGCGGCACGGCGGGGGGCGACGTCGTGATCCCGATGACGGTCGCCGAGATCGCCTCCGTGTTGGAGGTCGCCGCACCGACCGGCGCCGAGTCGGCCGTGGTCACCTCCGTCGAGTTCGACTCCCGCCGGGTCACGCCCGGAGCGCTGTTCGTCGCGCTGCCCGGCGAGCACGCCGACGGGCACGACTTCGCCGCGGCCGCCGCGAACGCCGGAGCCGTCGCGCTCCTGGGCACCCGGCCGGTCGACGAGTTGCCGTGCCTGCTCGTCGACGCCGGGACGGGCACCGGGCCCGAGCCGGTGCTGCGCGCGCTGTCCACGCTCGCGCACCACGTGGCCACGCGGCTCGCCGCCGACGGCCTGACCATCGTGGGGGTCACCGGATCGGCCGGCAAGACCTCGACGAAGGACCTGATCAACGCCGTGCTGTCCCGGGCCGGCACGGTGGTCGCCCCGCCCGAGTCGTTCAACAACGAGCTCGGTCATCCGTACACGGTGCTGCGCGCCGACAGGGACACCGACTACCTGGTGCTCGAACTCTCGGCCCGCGGCATCGGGCACATCGCCGCGCTGACCCGCATCGCCCAGCCGCGCATCGGTGCGGTGCTCAACGTCGGCTCCGCGCACCTGGGCGAATTCGGCAGCCGGGACGCCATCGCGCAGGCCAAGGGCGAGCTCGTCGAGGCGCTGCCACCCGCCGCCGACGGCGGCGTCGCCATCCTCAACGCCGACGACCCGCGCGTCGCCGCCATGGCGACGCGCACCGCGGCGACCGTGGTCACCACCGGCATCGAGAATCCGGCCGACATTCGGGCGGTCGACGTCCGGCTCGACCCGTCCGCGCGGGCCCAGTTCGACCTGGTCACGCCGGAAGCGTCGGCGCCGGTCCATCTCGCGGTGGTCGGCGCCCACCAGGTCGCCAACGCGCTGGCCGCGGCCGCCGTCGGGCGTGCCGCCGGCATGGACGTCGCCGCCATCGCCGAGGCGCTCTCGGCCGCCGGTCCCGCGTCCAAATGGCGCATGGCCGTCACCGAACTCCCGGCCGGCGTCACCGTGATCAACGACGCGTACAACGCCAACCCCGAATCGATGCGCGCCGCGCTGGACGCGCTGGCCCGGATCGGCGCGGGGCGGCGACGCTGGGCGGTGCTCGGCGAGATGGCCGAACTCGGCGAGGCCGCCGCCGAGGCGCACCGGGAGCTGGGCCGGCGGGCACAGCAGTCCGGAGCGCAGGTGCTGGCCGTCGGAGCCCGAGCACGGGCGATCGCCGACGGCGCGGACGAGGAAACCCAGTCCGGATCCGGGACTGCCGCGGGGCACGGCGCGATGCGGGCCCACGGCGTCGACGAGGCCGTCGACCTGCTGCGGCGTCATCTCCGCCCGGGTGACGTGGCACTCGTCAAGGCGTCCCGCGCGGCGGGCCTGGAGCGGATCGCTGAGCGGCTGATCGAAACGCTACCGTCAGTGCTGGCCGATTCACCGTCGGCTACGCACGCGGCGAGGAGCGCTGAATGAAGATCATCCTGGTGGCGGCCGTCGTCGGCCTGATCGTGTCGATCCTGCTGACGCCGAAGTTGATCCGGTCGTTCGCCCGGCAAGGCTTCGGGCAGGAGATCCGCGAGGACGGCCCGAAGACCCACCAGACCAAGCGCGGTACCCCGACCATGGGCGGCGTCGCCATCGTCACCGCCATGTGGGTGGGCTACGTGGTGGCGATCGCCGTGCAGATGGTGCTGGGCGGCGGCGGGCCGACCGCCTCCGGCTGGCTGCTGCTGTACCTGACCACCGGACTCGGACTGGTCGGCTTCCTGGACGATTTCATCAAGATACGGATGCACCGCAACCTGGGCCTGAACAAGCGGATGAAGCTCATCGGGCAGACCTTCGTCGCCGTGTCGTTCGCCGTCGCCTGCCTGTTCTTCCGCAACGCCCACGGGCAGACCCCCGGCTCGACCTACTTCTCCTACACGCGGGACATCCCGTGGCTGCCGCTCGGCGCCGTCGGTTTCGTGATCCTGGCGGTGCTGCTGATCGCGGCCTGGTCGAATGCCGTGAACTTCACCGACGGGCTGGACGGGCTGGCCGCGGGCTCCTCCGTGATGGTGCTCGGCACGTACGTCGTCATCGCGTTCTACCAGTTCCGCAACTCCTGCTTCGGCGTGCTCAGCGACGCGGCGACCGGCGGCTGCTACGACGTGCGCGACCCGCTGGACGTGGCCGTGGTGGCCGCCGCGGCGCTCGGCGGCTGCGTCGGTTTCCTGTGGTGGAACGCGCATCCGGCCCGGATCATGATGGGCGACACCGGCTCGCTCGCCCTCGGCGGGATCATCGCGGGGTTGTCCGTGCTCACCCGCACCGAGCTGCTGCTGGTGGTGATCGCCGGCCTGTTCGTCGTCGAGATGCTGTCGGTCGTCATCCAGATCGCCGTCTTCAAGACCCGGCACAAGCGGGTGTTCCGGATGGCGCCGTTCCACCACCACTTCGAGCTGGGCGGGTGGAAGGAAACCACCGTCATGGTGCGGTTCTGGCTGCTGGCCGCGATGTCCGCCGCGCTGGGCATGGGCCTGTTCTACGCCGACTGGCTGTCGCTGACGGGAGGGTGACGGAGGATGACTGATATGACGACATCCGCGGCACAGCCGCGCGCCGGATCCCGGAGCCGCGCCGCGTCCGCGGCAGGAGCCGGTGGCCGGAACGCCGCGCGGGCGGGGACGCGCTGGACGCCCTGGCGGCTCGCCGGCGAGTGGCTGGATCGTCCGCTGGCGTCCTTCCACTTGCTGATGGCCGTGTTCGTGCTGATGCTCGGCTTCGGCCTCACCATGGTGCTGTCGTCCTCGGCAGCTACCGCGTTCCGGGACAACGACTCCGCGTTCGCCGTGTTCACCAACCAGGCCGTGTTCGCCGCGCTGGGCCTGATCGCGTTCGTGGTGGTGCTGCGCATGCCGATCGGGCTGATGCGGCGCATCTCCACGACGTCGCTCATCGTGTCGCTGGCGCTGCTGGTCGCCGTGCTGATCCCGGGCATCGGGAGCAAGTGGAACGGCGCGCGGAGCTGGATCACCGTCACCCCCAGCATCTCGTTCCAGCCCAGCGAGGTCGCGAAGCTGGCCCTGTTGCTGTGGGCGGCGCACGTGATGGCGTCGGTGCGATCCCCGTACCGCACCCTCAAGTCGCTGCTCATCCCGGTCGGCCCGGTGGTGGTCATCATGGCGCTGCTGGTGATGCTGCAGCCCGATCTGGGCACCACCGTCACCCTGGCCATCGTGTTCCTGGCGGTGCTGTTCTTCGCCGGAGCGCAACTGTGGATCTTCGGCGGGCTCTTCATCGCCGGCGTGCTCGGCGTCGTCGGCCTCGCCGTGTCCGCCGGCTACCGCCTGGCGCGCATCACGGCCTGGCTGCATCCGGACAGCGCCCCCGCCGAGTCCACCTACCAGTCGTTCCAGGGCCTGTACGCCATGGGCAGCGGCGGCGTGTTCGGGGTCGGCATCGGCCAATCCAAGATGAAGTGGGGCCGGCTGCCGAACGCGGACTCCGACTTCATCTTCGCCATCATCGGCGAGGAACTGGGGCTCGTCGGCACCGTGACGGTGGTGCTGCTGTTCGCGCTGCTCGCCTACGTGGGCTTGCGCATCGCGCGGCGCAACACCGACCCGTTCGTGAAGATCGCGGCCGCCGCCGGCACCGTCTGGCTGGTGGGCCAGGCTGCGATCAACATCGGCTATGTGGTGGGACTGCTGCCCGTCACCGGTATCCCGCTGCCGATGTTCTCCCGCGGCGGCACCTCGCTCGTGGTCACCATCGTGGTGTTCGCCCTGCTGGCGAACTTCGCCCGGCGGGAGCCGGCAGCCATGGCCGCGCTGAACAGCGCCACGCCCCGCGGGTTGACCGCCTTCCTCGGCCTGGGCCGGCCCCGAGCCGACCGCGTCGTCGCCCCGGGGCAGCCGAGCCGCGGCGCCGCGCGCCGCCGGTCGCGCAGTGCGGCGAAGCGCGCCGAGAAGGTGCGCCGAGCCCGGGAGCAGCAGCGGCAGCGTCGACAGCCGGCGGCCGCGGGCCCCCGGGGCCGACGCTTGCCGGACGAGGCCTGGCCGGCTGCGGCGTCATACCCGTCACCGCAAGGCTCCACCCACCCGGCCTCGCCGGGAGGCGGCCGCGCGCCGACGCGCCGGGGGAGCGGACCCGGCGGCGCACGCACCCGGACGACCCGCGCCCGCGGAGCCGGCACCCGCACCCAGCGCAGCCGCGGACGCCGCAGCAGCCACCCGATCCGTCGCGCCCTGGGCTTCCCCGTGCCGGGCAGCCGCGAGCCGGCAGGGCGGGCGGCGCGACCCGGCCGGACGGTGCGCCCATGAGCGATGCGGCGTCGGACCTGCGGGTCCTCATCGCCACCGGCGGCACCGCCGGCCACATCGAACCCGCGCTGGCCGTCGCCGACGCGCTCACCGAGCTGGCCCCGGGCACCGAGATCGTCGTGATGGGCTCGCCGCGCGGGCTGGAGTCGACGCTGGTGCCGGCCCGCGGCTACGATCTAGTGACGGTGCCTGCCGTGCCGCTACCGCGCACGCTCAACCGGGACCTTTTGGCGCTGCCCTGGCGGCTGTCCCGGGCGGTGCGGGCCGCCCGGCGGGTGCTGCGCGAGCGGCGCATCGACGTGGTGATCGGGTTCGGCGGCTACGCCAGCCTGCCGGCCTACCTCGCGGCGCGGCGGCGCACCCCGATCGTGGTGCACGAGGCCAATGCGCGGGCGGGGATCGCCAATCGGATCGGCGCCCGGTTCGCGGTGGCCGTCGCCGCCGCTGTGCCGGGCAGCGGGCTGGCCCGGGCCGTCGTCACCGGCAATCCGGTGCGGCGGAGCATCTCCGAACTGGACCGCGCCGCGCTGCGCGCCACCGCGCGCGCGCACTTCGGGCTCGACCCGGACGCGCCCACCGTGTTGGTGACGGGCGGCTCCCAGGGCGCCCAGCGGATCAACACCGCCGTCCGGGCCTGCGCCGCGGACTTCGCCGCCGCCGGCATCGGCGTGCTGCACCATCACGGCCGGAAGAACGTCGTGGAACCCGCCGACCAGCAGCCGCCGTACGTGCTCACCCCGTACATCGAGCGCATGGACCTGGCGTACGCCGCCGCCGATCTCGTCGTGGCGCGCGCCGGCGCCATGACCGTCGCCGAGCTCGCCGCCGTCGGCCTGCCCGCCGTCTACGTCCCGCTGCCGCACGGCAACGGCGAGCAGCGGCTGAACGCGTCCCGGGCCCTGGCCTCGGGAGCGGCGGTCGCCGTCGACGACGCCGACTTCCACGCGGACGCGGTTCGCCGGCAGGTGATCGACCTCGTCACCGACGACCAGCGATTCTCCGCCATGCGCGCCGCCGCCGCGGATACAGTGGCCACGCGGGCCGACCGCGTCGTCGCGCAGATGGTGCTCTCCGCCGGGAAGGGGAGGTGAGGTCGATGGCGTCATCGGACACCGCTTCGGGCGCTGCGTCGTCATACGCTGCGTCGACACATACTGCGTCGTCACATGCTGCGTCGTCACATGCTGCGTCGTCACATACTGCGTCGACCGGTGCATCCACGATCGTGACGGAGTCCGGTGCCGATCTGACCCGGGCGCACCTGGTCGGGATGGGTGGCGCCGGCATGAGCGCGATCGCCGCCGTACTGCTGGGTCGGGGCCTGGACGTGTCCGGCTCGGACGCGAAATCCTCGCATGCGCTCACCGGGCTCACCGCGCTGGGTGCGGCGGTGGCGATCGGGCAGCGCGCTGAGAACCTGGACCTGCTGCCGGGCGGCCCCACGGCGGTCGTGATCTCCACCGCAATCCGGCCGGACAACCCCGAGGTCGTCGAAGCGCACCGGCGCGGTCTGCCGGTGGTGCGGCGGGCGGATGCGCTCGCCGCCCTGATGGCGGGCCGCCGGTCGGTGTGTATCGCCGGCACCCACGGCAAGACCTCCACCACCTCCATGCTCACCGTCGCCCTGCAGCACGCCGGCGGGGATCCCTCGTTCGCCATTGGCGGGGAGCTGAACGAGTCGGGCACCGGTGCGCACGCCGGCAGCGGCGACGTCTTCGTCGCCGAGGCCGACGAGTCCGACGGCTCGTTCCTCGCGTTCTCACCCTGGGGCGCCGTGATCACCACGATCGAGCCCGACCACCTGGATCACCACGGCACACCCGAGGCGTACGAGGCGGTGTTCGCCGAGTTCGTGCGACGCATCCGGCCCGGCGGGTTCCTGGTGGCAGGCATCGACGACCCGGGGGTACGTCGCCTCGTCGCCCGACTGGGCCTCGGGTATGACGCCGCCCCCGGCGCAGCCGCCTCGCCGCGGCTGATCACCTACGGCCACACCCGCGACGCGATGGTGCGCATCCTGGCGACTCGGCCGCGCGGCCATTCGACCCGAGCCGACCTGGCTCTGCCGGACGGCAGCACGGTGGCCGTCGAGATCGGCGTGCCGGGCGACCACATGGTGGCCAACGCGGCCGCCGTGCTGGCCACCGGGCTGGAACTCGGCGTGCACCCGGACGCGATGGCGGCGGGCCTCGCCTCGTTCGGAGGCGTACGCCGCCGGTTCGAATACCGCGGCCGCTCCGGCGACATCCGGCTCTACGACGACTACGCGCACCACCCGACGGAGGTCGCCGCCACGCTCACCGCTGCGCGAGCGGTTGCCGGCACGGGCCGGGTCGTCGTGATCTTCCAGCCGCACCTCTACTCGCGCACCGTGACGTTCGCCCACCGGTTCGCCGAGGCGCTCGCGCTGGCCGACGTGGCCGTGGTGCTCGATGTGTACGGGGCGCGGGAGGACCCGCAACCCGGCGTGACCGGCGCGCTCATCGCCGACGCGATCGACCGCAGCGCCACCCGGGTCGCCTACGTCCCGTCGCTGGCCGATGTCCCGGCTTCGGTGGCGGACCTGGTGCGCGCCGGCGACGTGGTGCTCACCATGGGCGCCGGAGACGTCACCATGCTCGGCCCCGAGGTGCTGTCCGAACTCGACGCGCGACTGGGGCCGTCGGCAGCGGCAGGGCCGACCGACGAAGTGGGCCGGGCATGACGTCGCCCGTGCGCGAGCGATCCCGCCGGTCGGTGGACGACCCCGGCCCGGATCCTCAGCGCCCCTCGGTGGCCGGACGCGTGATCGCACTGGTGACCGTCGCCGTGTTGGCGATTTGCGCAGTGGTGGTGTGGTTCACGCCGATCCTCGGGCTCGGCGCCGTCGAGGTCGACGGTGCCGATGCGGCCCCGGTCAGCGACGCCGTCGTGCAGCAGGTGCGCGACGCGGTGGCGGTGCCGGACGGCACCCCGCTGGCCCGGATCGACCTGGACGGCGTGCGCCACCGGGTGATGCAGATCGACACCGTCGCAGCGGTCACCGTGGCGAGGCAATGGCCGCACACGCTGGCCCTGACGGTCACCGAGCGCGTCGCGGTGGCGACGGTCCAGGCGAACGGTCGCTGGTGGCTGCTGGATGCGGCCGGTACGCCGTTCGGGGAGAGCCCGACCCGCCCCGCCGACCTGATGCCGGTCCAGTTGGCGACCCCGGGCCAGGGGGACCGGGCGACTCGCGCCGTCCTAGGCGTCCTGGCCTCCCTCTCGCCCGAGGTACGCGACCGGGTTGCCGGATTGACGGCCGCCACGGCGTACGACGTGCGGCTGTTCGTCAAGGGCGGCGGGTCGGTGATCTGGGGGAGCGACACCGATGCCGCGGCCAAGAACGCGGTGATCCCCGCCCTGCTCGCGTCCGCCGATCTCGGCGTGTCGGGCCACGTGCTGGACGTGAGCGACCCGACGTTGGTCACCGTGCGGCCGGCCGGTGGGGCCGCGGCGCCGGCGGGCGGGACGGCATCATCCGACGGCGGCTGAATCGGGCGGCCAAGGCGGGTGGCCGAGTCGAGCAGCCAAGTCGAGCGCCTGAGTCGGGCGGCAATGACAGCACGGCGGTCGCGGGGCAGTGGTGGCATGGCGGCAGGTGCTTTTTCGCGGCGCGCCCGGCGCGCCTCCCCGCGTTGCCGAGAAGCGCCTTCTAGCGTCGACGGAAGCAACAACCTGACATAACTATAACCGTCTGGTAGAGGTTGAGAGTTTGCGACCCGCCGGATGTACCGCGCCAGCCATGACAGAGCAGGGGAAGGGCCCACGATCATGACGCCTCCGCACAACTATCTCGCCGTGATCAAGGTCGTCGGCATCGGTGGTGGCGGCGTCAACGCCGTCAATCGGATGATCGAGGTCGGCCTGCGGGGTGTCGAGTTCATCGCCATCAACACCGACGCACAGGCGCTGTTGATGAGCGACGCCGACGTGAAGCTGGACGTGGGCCGGGAACTGACCCGCGGCCTGGGTGCCGGCGCCAATCCCGAGGTCGGCCGCAAAGCCGCGGAAGACCACCGCGCCGAGATCGAAGAAGTGCTCAAGGGCGCGGACATGGTATTTGTGACGGCCGGCGAGGGCGGCGGCACCGGAACGGGTGGCGCCCCCGTCGTGGCGTCGATCGCCCGTGAGCTCGGCGCGCTGACGATCGGTGTGGTCACCCGGCCGTTCGCGTTCGAGGGCAAGCGCCGCGGTGGCCAGGCCGAACAGGGCATCACGGAGCTGCGCAACGAGTGCGACACGCTGATCGTCATCCCCAACGATCGCCTGCTGCAGCTCGGCGACCTCGGCGTGTCGCTGATGGATGCGTTCCGCTCGGCCGACGAGGTGCTGCTCAACGGTGTGCAGGGCATCACCGATCTGATCACCACGCCGGGGCTGATCAACGTGGACTTCGCCGACGTGAAGAGCGTGATGGCCGGTGCCGGAACCGCGCTGATGGGTATCGGTACCGCGCGGGGCGAGGGGCGTGCCGTGCAGGCCGCCCAGAAGGCCATCAACTCCCCGCTCCTGGAAGCCTCGATGGACGGCGCCCACGGCGTGCTGCTGTCGGTGGCGGGCGGCTCGGACCTGGGTCTGTTCGAGATCAACGAGGCCGCATCCCTGGTGCAGGAGGCGGCGCACGAGGACGCCAACATCATCTTCGGCACCGTGATCGACGATTCCCTCGGTGACGAGGTGCGCGTCACGGTGATCGCTGCCGGCTTCGATTCCACACCGTCGGTGATGCCGCCACGGCGGCCGGCCGCGGAACCGTCCAGCGGCGGCGAGGCTCTGGGAGGCTCCGCCGGGCTGCCGTTCGGCAGGCCGGCCCGCGGCAGCGCCCTGCCGCCGCTTCCGGACCTCGACACCCGCCGCGTGGACGATCCGCCCGCCGGTCCGACCGACCGCGACGACGTACCGCCGAGCGCCTCCAGCTTGCCGCCGTCGCGGCCGCCGATCGCGGGCGGGCCGCTGCCGCACGCCCGGCCGGTCGAGGACGATGACGACGACGTGGACGTGCCGCCGTTCATGAAGATGTGAGCGCCGGTATCGAGCGCTCCGGTGGCTGTGTGCCGGGTGTGTCGTCCCCCGATCGGGGCGTCCGGCCGATAGCCTGGGAACAGTCGCACCGGCATTGCGGAGCGATGCATCAACCGGCTCGTGGATGCCGTCGCACCACCGACACGGAAGGAAACGCCGATGGGCTCATGGCGCAGGATGGGAGCGTTCCTCGGGCTCGTCGCGCAGGACGAACCGCAGCGCGGCGACTACGACTACCCGGAGGACTACGCCGAAGGCTTCGACGCGGCGACGTACCGGGCTGATGCCGAGGCAGATTACGCGCCGCGCGGTGGCCGGGACGACTCGCGCCGCTCCAGCGGTGTCACCGGCCCGGAGCCGGTGGTGCAGGGCGCGCTGGCCGTGCAGATGTACCCCGTGCCGCGGCGGGCGAGCGAGACCGGGAGTTCGGCGCGGCCGCTGACGGTGAAGCTCACCGGATTCGCGGAGGCGCGGGTGATCGGTGAGCGCTACCGGGAGGGTTCGTCCGTGATTCTGGACATGACGGATCTCTCGGATAGTGACGCTCGGCGCGTGGTCGATTTCGCTGCCGGCCTGGCTTTCGCCCTGCACGGCTCGATCGACAAGGTCACGGCCAGGGTGTTCATGCTGCTGCCGCCGCATGTCGACATGTCCGCGGAGGATCGCCGGGCTTTCGCCGTCGGCGGCCTGCGGTAAAGAAATGTCAAATGGTACGAATGCGCTTCGCGTTTGGGCTACTGTGACCGATGAGGTAAAAGTAGACAGGTGAGCGAGTTCTGGCAGCTATGCTACCTGGTGCTGTGGCTGTTCCGGCTTGCGCTGTTGGGTCGGATCGTGTTCGACATCGTGCGGGTGCTCGCCCGGACATGGCGGCCGTCAGGGGGCTCCGCGGTGGCGCTGGAGGTGCTGTACTCCAGCACTGATCCGCCGGTGAAGCTTCTCAGGCGACTGATTCCCACTGTTCGGCTGGGCAACGTAGGATTCGATCTCAGCATCATTGTCCTGCTCATCGTCGTCTACATTCTGATGAACCTGGTTATTGCCCCGCTCGCCTTCGGGTGACGGATCGGTACGTTCTCTCGTTACGCCACGGAGGAAGTTATGCGGCTCACACCGGCCGATGTTCACAACGTCGCATTCAAGAAGCCGTCTATCGGCAAGCGCGGATACGACGAGGACGAGGTGGACGCCTTCCTCGACATCGTTGAAGCCGAGCTCACGCAGCTCATCGAGGAGAACAACGACCTCAAGCAGCAGCTCGCCGCCGCCGGCAAGGGCGGGGCCGAGGCGCCCGCCGCGACCGACGGCGACGCCTCCCGCCTCGCCGCCGAGAACGAGAAGCTGCGCGAGCAGCTCACGGCCCAAGCGCAGCAGCTCCAGGCCGCCGTCGCCGCCGCCAACAAGGCGCAGGCCGACGCCGCACGGGCCACCCAGGCCGCACAGGCACAGCAGGCACAGCAAGCACAGCAAGCCCAACAGGCGCAACAGCCGGCGGCCGCTCAGGGCGCTTCGGGCGAACAGCAGCATCTGCAGGCCGTCCGCGTGCTGGACCTCGCGCAACAGACCGCAGACCGGGTCACGGCCGAGGCCACGGCGCAGTCCGAGGAACTCGTCTCGAAGGCGCGCGCCGAGTCCGAGCGCATGCTCAGCGAGGCGAAGACCTCGTCCGAGTCGATGGTGGCCGAGGCGACCGCGAAGGCCGAGGCGACGGTCCGGGACAGCCAGATCAAGGCCGAGGCCATCGATCGCGAGGCGCAGCGCAAGTACTCCGAGGTGATGAGCCAGCTCACCAGCCAGCGCACCAGCTTGGAGGGCAAGATCGACGCGCTGCGCACCTACGAGCGGGAATACCGCAGCCGCCTGAAGGGTTGGATCACAGACCAGCTCCAGCAACTCGAAGCCACCGGCAAGGAATCGGGAGAGGCCTCCGACGGCGGCGAATAGCTGCTGGCGGCGGTCGTTACACTGATCACCGTCATCACACTGTCGACCCCGGCGACGACCCGGCCATCACCGGCGAGCCATTCGGAAGAACAGCGCCGCGCTGCGGCGCCCACTAGACCCGAACGGGTCCGGCCCGTCACAGCCGGATGAACGAAGCGGCCCTCGCCCCGCCACGGCGGAACGGGGGCAAGCGGGGTGGTACCGCGGAGTGGGGCACATCGGCCCCGCCTCGTCCCTGCAGCGCCAGCCGTCCCCGCGGCGGCGGCGCACCGGTGGAGGCACAAGCCCCACCGACTGCGGACGAGGGACCAGATCATGGCAGACGCACACACGTCGACACGACATGCCGCATACCCGCTGGCCGGCGCGGCCTCGGTGGACTCCCATCCGGATCTACCGGCCCTGGAGGCCGCGGTCCTGGCCTACTGGAACGATGACGACACGTTCCGTGCGTCCGTCGAGCAGCGCGACGCCGGAACCGACGGCTCCAACGAGTACGTGTTCTACGACGGCCCGCCCTTCGCCAACGGCCTGCCGCACTACGGGCATTTGCTGACCGGCTACGTGAAAGACACCGTGCCGCGGTACCAGACCATGCGCGGCAAGCGGGTGGAGCGCCGATTCGGCTGGGACACGCACGGCATGCCGGCCGAGGTCGAGACGGAACGCCAGCTCGGCATCAAGCACAAGAGCGAGATCGA
>JBIQMQ010000040.1:0-16907 GCA_044463185.1 Nakamurella lactea
CGGAAACGCAGCACCCGGCACGGTCCGGTTGTCGGCGAGTGAAACAGCCGGGCGCACAGCGATTCTCGCCTCCGGGTCGGTGAACGCGGACGCGCTGGCTGCCGGTGCGGTGAGCTATGCGTGGGGCGTGCCGGTGTTGCTCACCGGGACGGGCGCGCCGGCCGATGCCGCCCGGTCGGTGATCGCCGCGCAGGGTATTACGCAGGTGATCGTGCTCGGCGGGGCCGACCGGATCCCGCAGCGAGCGCTGGACGAGGCGAGGGCCGCCGGAGTGACGAGCATCAAGCGGATCGCCGGCTCGGATAGGTACGCGACCGCCGCGCAGCTGTATGCGTTCGTCGCCGATTCCGCCCTCGGCCCAGATGGCGAGCACTACGGTCAGGGCGCGGCGTCGGATACCGCGACGTACCTCGCCAACGGACACTCCGGCTTCCCGGACGCGCTGTCGGTCGGCCCACTGGCCGGCAAGGAGGAGGCCGCGCTGCTCACCGTCGGGCCGCTGTCGTTACCGCCGTCCACCCGCGGCTTCCTCGTCCGGCATGGAGCGTCCGTCGGAGCGATCACCGCGCTCGGTCGATCGTCCACCGTCTCGGCAGGCGTCTTGGCCGCGGCCAACGCGGCGGTCGATGTGAAGACGGTGACCACCCGTGGGCGATGACCACGGGCTGGTGCGGGTCGCCCGCTGCGTTCGCTCGGTGGGTCGGGTGGTGGCCGGCCGTGGTCGCCGCGTGCGACGGCTGCGGGTAGCCGGATATCCCCTTTGTTAGCGCGCTGTTAGAGGCATCTGCTGTGCTGTACCCATATTCGACGCGCTGGGAGATCACCCGCGCCGAACCGGACGGGGAGCATGATGCGCGTACGCACCATGATGTCGGCACTGCTCGCTCTGACTCTGGTGGCGGGGATGGTGACGGCGCCGCCAGCCTTCGCGGAAGACCCGCCGATCGTCGGCGAGTTGCCGGGCGACGACGACGGCGAGCCCGGGGACTCCGAAAACGAGGACGAGGCCGAGGACGACGGCAACCCCGACGGCGAGGGCGGCGAAGGCGATGCCTCGGACGACGACGGGCCGGGATTCGGCATCCTGGGTGATCCGGTCGACCCGGACTCGACCAACCCGACAACGCTGCCGTTCCTGGGGCCGCTGACGCGCCATTTCGACTTTGCGGAGCCCCGGGCACTGTACGCGGCGGAGAGCTTCCCCGAGATTGCCGATGGCAGCCCGGCGGTGCCCGCGCAGGAACGGCCCGTGTCGGTCCGGTCGGTCATCACCGCCGACCTCGACCACGCTAATGGCACGGATGTCGCGTCCTTGGTCTACATCAAGTCGAAGGCGGAGGTGTCGTCTTCGCTGCGTGCGCCGGGCCGCGCCTTCATTGTTCCCCGCGATCTGTCCATCCCCGAGGCGGACCCCGCCAAGGTCGGCTGGTACGTCGTCATCCACCTGCATGACGGCAGCGGCCTTGCCAACGGTGTGGCCTATCCGGTGGGCACGGAGGATGCCGACGAGCTGGGGTCGCTGGCCGTCGGCGACATCGACCGCGACGGCGATATCGACGTCGTCTTCACCAACGCGGGGCAGGCCGAGGTCATCACTCTGCTGAACGACGGTGATGGCGCGTTTCCGCTGTCGGTGACGTCGCAGGTCCCGGTGGACAACGGATCCGTGGGGGACGATGACGGCAGCCCGTATCCCCTAGACCGGGGTATCGCGGTGGGTGATGTGAACCGTGACGGTGTGCCGGACCTGGTCGGGCTGAGCCACGGGGAGGACCACAACTCGAATGCTGTGGTCATCATGTCGGGCGGCGACAACGGATCGTTCGTCCCGGCGGCGGTACTGGCCTTCACCCGGCCCGCCAATGTCCTCTTGCTCGACGCGGACGGTGACGAGCACCTCGAGATAGTTACGACTTCATTCGACGCGCACACGCCGGCTGCGCTGTGGCGCTGGTCGGATCCGGGTGAGGGCAAGTCATGGGGCGCTGGATGGGCCATCGACGGAAGCGCCTTGCCCCAGATTTCCGCAACGGGCGCATGGGTTGGCACCTTCGACAGCGGTGCCTCCACCGACATTGCGCTGCTCAGCAACGAGTGCTCCGGGCCCGCTGCCGTCACCTGCCTGATTCCGCTCACCAATGACGGCTCCGGCAAGTTCACCGCGGGTGCGTCCGTCGCGGTGCCGGACGTCTCGCCCTGGGGAGACGGCTTCGAGTGGGACAGCTATCCGCAGATCGTGGGCACGTCCGCCGATCTGGATGGCGACACGCAGCTGGATATCGCGATTCCCGGCTCGGACGGGGAGGTCGGCCTCGTCTTCGGCAACGGATCAGGCGGTTTCGGCTCACTGCAGATGGTGTCCGGCGCCGCGGGTTGGGAGCCGGACATCGAGGATGGTTGGGACGGTGAGCGGCCGTCCGGCAGCAGCTACGGATGGCCCGCCGACTGGGGCACCATGCTGCAGACGACAGCGGTAGCCGTCGCCGACGTATCCGGCGATTCGAGCGCCGATCTCGTGGTGGGCACCTCGACGATGCGACTCGGCGGTGTCGGCGACGGCGCCGGCCAACTCGCCGTCGTCACGGCAACGTCACCGGGACGGTTCGCAGCGGCCACCGCGCACTCGGTTACCGATCGGCAGTGGGGTCCGGACTTCCGCGACGACCAGACCGCGATCACGGACTGGAACGGCGACGGCAAGCCGGACCTGGTATTCCTCACGCGGTCAGCGGACGGTGCGTCAAGCGACGTCATGCTGGCGGCGGGCAACGGCTCCGGATTCGCGGCGGCCGCGAAGATCGGCACCGCGCCGGCCGATTGCGCCGAGGAATACAGCAGTCGCGTGATGGTGGCCGACGTCACCGGTGACGGGCAGCTCGACCTGGTCTGCGGCGCGTCATCGCTGCACGTGCTCGCCGGCAGCGGCGGCGGTGCGCTCGGCGATGTGCGGACCGTCGGCCTCCTGGGCGGCGTGGGCGAGCGCGTACTCGCGCTGGCTGCCGAGGACCTGGACGGCGATGAGAAGGTAGACATCGTCTACGCGGCGTCCACGCCGGTGTCATCCGTCGATTCTGACCCGGCGACGATTGTGTTCGGATGGGCCAAGAACAAGGGCGACGGCACCTACTCGACGCCGGTGGGGCTGGTGACCGCGGGTTTCGACGGATCCAGCGACCACTACACGCACTTCCAGCTCCCCATCCTGCCGGTGATCGCCGACCTCACCGGCGACGACCGCGTGGACTTCGCGGTCGCCGGCCACCAGACGAGCAGCGCCGGTTCGTTCGAACTCCTCGTCTACGTCCGCGAGGGCGCTGCCGACGAGGTCGCGTACCGCGCGGTGGACCCGCAGACGATCCACGTGGATATCGAGGCGATGTCGATCGCCTCGCTTGAGGCGGCCGACCTGGACGGGACTGGCGCGTCCCACCTGATCCTGACCGCGGTCAATCCCAACAGCAACCAGATGAGCGTCACGCGGCTGCTGCTGGGCGACGGCGACGGGACGTTCACCGCGGGCCAGACCTTCCCCTTCGGCCCAGGCTGGCCCGGCCGGCAGATCGTCGACCTCAACGCGGACGGCAAACCGGACCTGGTGACCCCGACCGCCTTCCGCGGCATGGAACTGCGCCCCGGCCTGGGCGGCGGCGCGTTCGGCCCGCCGGAGGTCTTCGGCATTCCCGGCTTCGCCATCGGCTGGGTCCGTGTCGCCGATATGAACGGTGACGGGCACCCGGACATCATCGGCGCGATCCGCACCGGCGTCGAATGGCGGACCGACGAGGACCCGGCCGCGCTCAACCAGCTGGTGGTAATGATCAACGGCGGCGAAAGCGTCGGCGGCGCGTCCACCACCGACCTGAGCGCCGTCGGCCTCACCTGGCAGTCGCAGGCAGGCTTCCCCACGGGTGCCGCCGGCGATCCGTTCACGGGCGTCGTCCCCGGCACCGTGGCGCTGACCGTCCGCAACTCCGGCGACACGTCGATCACGCGCACCTGGTCGGACTCTGTCTGGCTCGCGTCCGGAGCCACCTGGGAGAGCAGACAGTCGCTGCTGTTCTCGCAGGGCCGCACCGGCCTCGCGGCCGGCGCCTCGCTGGCCGACCCGAAGGAACAGAAACTTGCACCACCGATCCTGGCGTCGGACGGTCCAGGCGAGTTCTACTTGATCGCGCGCGTGGATGCGCGCCACGAGATCGCCGAATCCACGGAGGGCGACGGAGACAATCTCGCGGTGGCGGGGCCGTTCTATTTCGAACCGACGCACCTCGACCTCCCCACGGGCGCCAGCCCGGCGGACACCCACGTCACGGTGGCCAGCCAAGGCTCCGTTGTGCACATTCCGCCCGTGCCCGACGCCGGGGCGATCCGGTTGACGGTCACCGGAGCGCAACTGGCCGGCTTCGCCGTCCGCGAAGGCAAGCTTCCGACCGACGCCGGCGCAGATCAGCGGGTCATCGGCGAGGGCGGCGTCACCCTGCTGCCCGGGGCAGAACGCTATGTGCTCCTGGACCTCCCCGGCGGGAGCGCGACCGTCACGGCTAGCCTGCTGCCATTCGGCCTCGGATCGGTGAGTCCCCGACTCGCCTCCACCGCCGGGGTCGTGACGTTCACGGTGACCGGCAGCGGCCTGGGCCTGGCGACGCGGGCGTGGGCAATCGCGCCCGACGGTGCGGAGATCCCCGCAACCTCGCTGATCCGCCAGGACCCGGAAGACGACTTCCACCTGTCGATGACGTTCGATCTCCGTGGCCAGCAGGCAGGGGTATATGGGCTGCGCGTCAGCGACGGCACCACAGCACATGACGCTACCCTTGCGGACGCGTTCACCGCGGTGAGCGATCGCATCGGGACGGTCCGTACCGCCGTCCTCATTCCCAGCACCCTGCGCCGGGGCTCGGTCGGCCACGTCTGGGTGACGTACGCCAACGACGGCCTGACCGATGCGGTCGCGCCCATCCTCCGCATCCGGACCAGAGGCGTGGTAGCACCCGCCGACAGCACGTACCCGATGGGCACGTTCTATGTGTCGCCCGAGGTCGCAGGTGTGCCGGCTGGCGTGATCCCGCCCGGCACGACCGGCCGGATCCGCGTCCCGTTCATGGTGTTGGGCGAGGGCGAGACCGGTCCCGACGATCTGCCGTCCAGCTGGGCGCCAGAAGACGGCAGGTACGGCTTCTACGTGGAGGAGTACGGCATCGACTCGATTGCGCCCTACGATGCGGTGCAGGATTTCGCGGCCGAGGTGGTGGCGGAACTGCCCGGTGACGCCAACCAGGTGCTCCGCGACGCCGTGCTCGCCGAACTCGGTGCCCGCCTGGGCGATACGGGCGGCAGCTATCTCGCCGCGCTGCACGAGCTGCGCCGTGGGCTGACCGACCCTGTCACTGCGGACATGGACGGGCTGCGTCAACTGGCGCTGGACCACGCTCTCGACCGGATCGCGTCCACGGCCGACGTGCGCGGCTCGCTGACGGACGCCTCCGGGCCAGTCGCGTTCCGGTGGATGAACGTCGTCGTCGACGATGTCGAGGCCCGGGTGCGCACCGACGAGGCGGGATCGTGGTTCCTGCCGGGCGTTACCGCCGACGCCGGCGCTGTGGTGAACGTCTACGTGGACGGCTACGGCCCGGCGCCGGTGCACACCGTCGCACTAGGTTCCGGGAATATCGACGTGACGCTGCCCGGCTGGGGGGCTCTGGCTGGGACAGTCACCGACGAGACCGGCGCGAGCGTGGCCGGCGCGACGGTGATCGTGGCCGATGCCACGAACCAGGCGGTGCGCGTCACGACCGGGACGGGCGGCACCTACCGGTTCGACGGCATCGCTGCTGGCAGCTATACCGTCACGGCCATCGACACCGAGGGCGGCATCGCCGCCGCGGAATTGACGATGGGCGCGCCGGACGCCGTGTTCAACCTGGTGTTCCGTGACCTGCTGGCACCGGCCGCCGCGCCGACAGTCGTCGGATCCGTTCCTGCGCACGGTTTCACCGACCTCCCAGCAGACGTCGTCGTCCCCACGGAGGTCACCGTGTGGGTAGCGGATTCGGATGGCGTGCGCCCGCTAACGGTGGAATCCGATGGCAGTTTCGCCGCGACCGGCGCAGCCGGGTCAGCGGCGACGTTATGGATCTTCGACCCGTTCCTCGGCGTCCGATCCGCCGAGGTGACGTTCCCTGGCGTGGCTGACCCGCCCACGGAATTCGACGGGTGGGCTGCTGGCGGCAGCGACCTCCGAATCCCGATCACGCTGCCCGTTGATGACGAGCTTCCGCGCGTCTACTTGCAGCTGCGCGACGACCCCGGTGCAGTACCGATGACGGGTATAGGTCCCGGGATGCTGCTGATCCCGTCCGGCCTCAGCGGCGACCCGGTGACCTGGACCGGTGACACCACGGCGGGGGCCGAGGGAACACTGCGGGTGCGTGACGTGCCGGCCGGCGACTACTGGGTCGTGGTCACCTATCCGGACGGCACCGAGGACATCGCCGAGGTCTCGGTCTCGACCGGGGACGTGAACGCCGTCTTCCGTGCGCGTACCGCGACGGCGGTTGCTGGCGGCACCGCGACGCGCGGCGGCGAGCCGCTGGCTGGCGGCTATGTCTCGCTCACCTCCACCAATCTCACGCCGGCCCGGAGTTACGTCACTGCGATCGGCGACCCGGAGACCGACCCGTCGAGCACGGCTGGCGCCTGGAAGATTATCGTCGAGGCCGGTGAGTACGACGTCACCTACTACGACGCATCCGGAACACTCGTTGCGACCGGGGAGTATCCCGGCGCACTACCCCTGCGCACCGCCGGGCGGGCCTTCATCGCAGCCCCGGCCGCAGCCCCGGTGACGCTCGGCGCGTCATATCTGGCACTCCCGCCCTTGCGAATGGATGGTGACTTCGACGGTGACGGCGGGGCGGTGGAGAGTGTCTACCGCGAGAAGTTCTGGCCGAAGTCTGCGCCGGCCCGGGACGGACAGGTCGGCCAGGCCATCGCCAAGCCGTATCCGACGCAGCCGCCGCCGGACGAGTGCAAGGAACTCGACGTCCGGTATCTCGATATTGCGAAAACGGCTGCGCAGAAGGCGGAATCGACCCGGTTGCTGATCGAGAATCTCGTCAGCGATACGCGCAAGACCACCGGACTACTGATCGGGGAGGCTGCCGCCCGAGCTGTGGTCTTCCTCGGCGAGATCGCCAACCTGGCGCTCGGCGTCCTCGCGATCAAGCAGGCCGTCGGCAAGGCCGCGGCCACCGCGGCGGCACGGGAAGAAGCGAAGGCGATGGCGGCCAAGGGCCTCAAGCCGCCGACTGTCGGCGGCGGTGTCATCGACCTGAGCCTCGCGAAGACCCTGGCCGACATCCAGACGATCATGACGCTGGGCAGCACCATCTACACCGAAACCAAGGCCGCGATCTACTCGGCCGGGCCGGGGGGTGCGTCCGCCGTCATCAACAAGGTCGGCCAGATCGGTGCGCTCGTGGTGTCGCTGTCCAAGGAACTCGGCTACCTGGCGGCCAGCACGGCCGTCGTGGCGGCACGGGAGCTCATCGGGCCGATCTCCGCGATCAACAACATGATCACCCAGGTGTACGAGGCAGGCGACAGCTACCGGTCCGCCATGGCACAACTCGACACCATGAAGTCCGCGCTGGACCAGCTCTACGTCTCCTACGACTTCGATCTCGGCAATGCCCACGCCGCGTGGCACGACTTCCTGCTTGCCGGATTCCCCGAGGTCGCGCTCGAGGGCTGCGATGACGACGATGACGATGACGACGACAACGGCGGGGGCGGCGGCAATGACGATGACGGGCCGAAGGGACCCAAGCCCGGGCCGAAGCCACCGCGCGGAGACGAGGGCGAGCCGTTGGTCAGCCGCGACCCCAATGACATCAGCGGGCCGCTGGGCGTCGGCGCCGAGCGCTGGGTGCAGCCGGGAACGGTGCTGGCCTACCGGATCGGATTCGAGAACATCGGGCCGGGCTCGGTCAACGAGGATGGCCTACCGCAGGCGACCGCCCCGGCCGCGGCGGTGACGGTGCGGTTCCCGCTGCCGGCGGCTGCCGACCTGGACACCGTCGAGCTCGGTGAGTTCGGTTTCGGCGAGGTGCTCTCGGCCGTACATCCAGGCGTTGGCGAACGGCGGTATCTGGCGGACGCCGCTCCGGGAACCGTCGGGTTTGAGGACGCCGAAGAGGTCCATCTGACGGTGCCGTCGCAGTACGGCGGTGGGAGCGAGGAACTGACGCTGTCCCTCGCCACCAGGGCGTGGCTGGACCGTGCTGAGCGGACTGTCAACTGGGAGATCTCGCTCGTCGACCCCGAGACCGGGCTGCCGGACGCGAATCCGCAGGCGGGTTTCCTGCCCCCGGAGCCCATCGAGGCTCCCGGAGCGGGCCAGGGCTGGGCGAACATCTCCTTCGCCACCGATGTGGACGCGCCGACCGGCACGGACGTCGCGGCATCGGCGGAAATCGTGTTCGACACCAACGACGCGATCTGGACCAACGTGTGGTCCAACCGTCTCGACGGAACGGCCCCGGCCAGCACGGTCTCGGGCGCCGCGACCACCGCCCCGGGCCAGACAGTCACTGTAGGGCTGAACGACGGCTCCGGCTCCGGCTCCGGGCTGGTGGACGTCTGGCGTTCCGTGAACGGCAGCCCGCTGAAGTTGTGGAAGTACCAGGTCCCGCCTGGGCCGGTCACCCTGACCGGGACCAGCGGGCAGGTGGTCGGTCTGGCCGCGCGCAGCACCGATCGTGTCGGCAACGCGGAGGATGCGCCGACGGCCGTGCAGTTCACCACGACGCTAAGGGCGACCCCTGGCGGTGACTCGGACTTGGGCTCCGGCGGCGGCTCCGGCTTGGGTTCCGGCTCAGCTTCCGGTGGCGCGGGTATCGGGACGCTTCCCGAGAACGCCGAGCGGGTCGCCGGCAGCAACCGTTACGGCACGGCGGCCGAGATCGCGGCGCGCTACGGCACGGCGGACGCCGTGATCGTCGCGAACGGCGAGGACTACAAGCACGGGTTCGACGCGCTGGCCGCGAATTACCTTGCTGGACAAGCGAAAGCGCCGATCGTGCTCACCCGCGCGGGCGTGCTGCCCGCCGAGAGCCTGACGGCGATCTGCTCGGTGCTGCGCGGGTCCACAGCGGCCACGCGGACCATCTACCTCCTTGGCGGCACGGACACCGTGTCGGCTGCCGTCGCCGCGCAGTTGGTCCGGCCGTGCAGTCCCGTGCTCGGCAACGTGAAGGTGGTCCGCATCGGCGGCAGTGACCGCTATGAAACAGCCGCGATGATCGCCACCCGCGATGTCGGTGGTGATGCCGGCGGTGATGTGGGGGCCGCGGGCATCGCGGGCGCAGCGCCGAGGACGGCGATCCTCGCATCCGGCCTGGTGAATGCGGACGCACTGGCGGCCGGTGCTGTCTTGGCTCGGTTCGGCATCCCGGTGCTGCTCACCGGGCCGGATCGGCTGCCGCAGGCCACTGCCGATGCGCTGAAGAAGCTGCGCATCGAGCGCGTCATCGTGCTCGGCGGGCAGGATCGCGTGTCTGCCGCGGTGAAGGCACAGCTCACGGCACTGGGCATCGGGGACGTCATGACCATCGCGGGCAAGGACCGCTTCGAGACCTCTGCGCTGATCGCGGCCTGGGCGATGACGCCGGTCAACCGGGGCGGGCTAGGCCACACCGGCAGCCTGATCGGGCTTGCCAACGGCGTGACCGGATTCCCGGACGCGCTCGCCGCGGGCCCACTGCTCGGCAAGCAGGGCGGGATGCTGCTGCTCACCGGACCGGGCACGTTGCCCGAGCCGCTGCGCCGCTTCCTGGCGGGCCTCTCGGAGAAGTCGCTACTGGCGCTCGGCGGACCCACGACGGTTGCGGACAGCGTGATTCTCAGCGCTGCCGGTTCGTGAGGGCGTGATACAGCGTCTGCGCGCGCCTTCTCGCTCGGCGGGATCTGCGGCCGCTGGACGAGCCCACCGCGCAGCTGTCCCTGGCGCTCGCCGTCGCCCACGGTCTGCGCGCTGCTGACGCCGCACATCTGGCGACCGCGATCGTGGCCGGCGCCGATCGCTTTCTCACCAACAATCGAAGGGATTCCCCCCGGTCGATCACGGACATCGACATCCTCTACCCCGAAGATCTGCCGGCTACTGAGTGACTGCGTCCGCTGTGCTTACAGCGGTAGACCTGTGAGCACAGGCCGACGGATGCTAGGGCTGCCCCAATGCCAAAATACGGTAGGGGGGTATAGTATCCAGTTCAATGACCCGGGGGTGACTTTCATGACCGACGAAGTGCACATGGCCGGCACGCCGGTGGCGACTGTGCCGGAGCCGACGCCGCCGCACGGCTACACGCACAACAAAGACGCGCATCTGAAGCGCCTGCGCCGTATCGAGGGCCAGGTCCGCGGCCTGCAGCGGATGATCGACGAGGACAAGTACTGCATCGACATCCTCACCCAGGTCTCGGCGGCCACCCGCGCGCTGCAGTCGTTCTCGCTGGAGCTGCTCGATGAGCACCTGAACCATTGTGTGCTGCATGCGGCCCAACATGGTGGCGCCGAAGCCGAACTCAAGGTTAAGGAGGCCTCCGCGGCCATCGCCAGGCTCGTGCGCAGCTAGTACCACCGCACAGACCCGCCGCGTGTTACCCAGCGCGGCATATAGCACGCCCTCAGTAACACGACCGGAAAGATGAATGCCATGCCTCAAACCACCTACGGCGTCACCGGCATGACCTGCCAGCACTGCGTCAACGCCGTCACCGAAGGGCTGGCCGGGCTTACAGGGGTCACCAAAGTGGACATCTTCCTGGTCGCGGGCGGCGCGTCGACCGTTCAGGTGACCAGCGAGGCCGAGCTCGATCGCGGCGAGGTGCAGGCGGCCGTCGAGGAAGCCGGCTACGAACTCGTCTAATGCCCATTCCGCGCGTGTTACCCAGGCAGGCAGATATGCCGGGCTCAGCAACACGCGCCGAGTGAGAGAGTGAGAAGGGAAGGACGGCGCGGTGAGCACCATCGAACTCGATATCGGGGGCATGACCTGTGCGTCCTGCGCCGCCCGGGTCGAGCGCAAGCTGAACCGGCTCGACGGCGTGTCGGCGACCGTCAACTTCGCCACCGAACAGGCGCGGGTGGACGCGCCGGCCGAGCTGACGGTCGACGACATCATCGCCACCGTGAAATCCACGGGCTACACCGCGACGCCGTCGGCCCCCCTGTTCGGCGAGGCACCCACCGGCGCGCCCGTCGACGGTGGCAGCGGCGGGTATGACGCCGCCCTGGGCGCCGCGGCGCCCGGAACAGCGTCATACCAGGAGGGCCCTCGGACGGACGGCGAGATCGCTCCGCTGCGGGCCCGTCTGATCGGTGCGGCGATCCTCGGCATCCCGGTGATGCTGCTGTCCATGATCCCGGCCATCCAATTCACCTACTGGCAGTGGCTGGTGCTCACGCTGGCGGCGCCGGTCGTCACCTGGGGCGCATGGCCGTTCCACCGTGCGGCGCTGGTCAACGCGCGGCACGGCGCGGCCACCATGGACACGCTCATCTCGCTGGGCGTGTCGGCCGCGACGATCTGGTCGCTCTACGCCCTGTTCCTGGGCGGCGCGGGCGAGCCGGGGATGCGCATGAGCTTCGAGCTGCTGTCGAAGCCCGGCGGCGTGCCGCACGTCTACCTGGAAGCCGCGGCGGGCGTGACGCTGTTCCTGCTGGCCGGGCGCTATCTGGAGGCGCGGGCCAAGCGGCGCTCCGGGGAGGCTCTGCGCGCGCTGGCCGAGATCGGCGCGAAGGAGGTGACCGTGCTCCGCGACGGCGTCGAGGTCACGGTCCCGATCGGGTCGCTCGCGGTGGGCCAGGAGTTCGCGGTGCGCCCGGGCGAGAAGATCGCCACCGACGGCGAGGTCGTCGCCGGCACCTCGGCCGTGGACACGTCGATGCTCACCGGCGAATCCGTGCCCGTGGAGGTCGGCGTCGGCGACGCGGTCACCGGCGGCACCGTCAACGCCGGCGGGCTGCTGCGGGTGCGCGCCACCCGGGTCGGTGCGGACACGCAGCTGGCCCACATGGCGCGGCTGGTCAAGGACGCGCAATCCGGCAAGGCGCCGGTGCAGCGGCTGGCGGACCGCATCTCGGCGGTGTTCGTGCCGATCGTGATCGCGATCGCCGTCGCCACCCTCGCCGTGCAGCTCCTGGTCGGCGCCGGGGTGCAGCCCGCGTTCACCGCCGCGGTCGCGGTGCTGATCATCGCCTGCCCGTGCGCCCTGGGACTTGCCACCCCGACGGCGCTGTTGGTGGGCACCGGCCGCGGCGCGCAGCTCGGCGTGCTGATCCGCGGCCCCGAAGTGCTGGAATCCACCCGCCGGGTCGACACGATCTTGCTGGACAAGACCGGCACCGTCACCACCGGCCAGATGGCCCTGCGCGACGTGCTGCCGGCCGACGGCACCGACCGCGCCGAGTTGCTGCGTTACGCCGCGGCCGTGGAGAGCGGCAGCGAGCACCCGATCGCCGCCGCGATCGTCGCCGGCGCCCGGGCCGAGCTCGGCGACGCCGAACTGCCTGGTATGACGCAGTTCTCGGCGACTCCGGGCCTCGGAGTGCGGGCCGACGTCCAGGCCGACGGCGACCGTGTCACCGTCGTGGTCGGGCGGCCGTCGCTGCTCGCGAGTCAGGGCCTCGAGATCGCCGACGACCTGGCCCGCCGCGGCACGAAGACCGAGAAGGACGGCGCTACCGTGGTGGCCATCGGCTGGGACGGCGCCGTGCGCGGTCTGCTCGCCGTGGCCGATACCGTCAAGCCCACCTCGCGGCAGGCCATCGCGCAGCTTCGCGAACTCGGCCTGAAACCCCTGCTGCTCACCGGCGACAACCGCGCCGTGGCCACGTCGGTCGCCGCCGAGGTCGGCATCGACAGGGATGACGTCATCGCCGGGGTGCTGCCGACCGACAAGGTGCGCGCGGTCGCCCGGCTGCAGGGCAGGGGCGCCGTCGTCGCCATGGTCGGCGACGGCATCAACGACGCCCCGGCGCTCGCCCAGGCCGACCTCGGTCTGGCGATGGGCACCGGCACCGATGCGGCGATGGCCGCCTCCGACCTCACCCTGGTCCGCGGCGACCTGACGGCGGCCGTCGACGCGATCCGGCTGTCCCGCGCGACGCTGCGCACCATCAAGGGCAACCTGTTCTGGGCGTTCGCCTACAACGTGGCCGCGCTGCCGCTGGCGGCGCTGGGGCTGGCGAACCCGCTGATCGCCGGGGCCGCCATGGCGTTCAGTTCCGTCTTCGTCGTCACCAACTCGCTGCGGCTGCGCCGGTTTCGCTGATGAGTCCCCGACCCAGCCACGCAGTCGACTGCCCCAGCGGAGTGCATTGCCTCCGGTCAGGTAGTCGACTCTGGCGCAGGACGGCCGCGGTCCCGGCCCGCGCTGGTAGGCACCCCGGAGGACACCAGTGACGGCGGCGCACGAACACCATCACCACGAGGACCATGGCGCGCAGTTCCGGACGCTGTTCTGGATCCATCTCGTCCTCGCGATCCCGGTCGTCACGCTCTCCCCGATGTTCGCCACGCTGCTCGGCTATTCCGTGCCCGGCTGGGCAGCCTGGATTCCGCCCGTACTCGGCACCGTGATGTACGCGTGGGGCGGCTGGCCGTTCCTCTCCGGGGCGCTGGGTGAACTGAGGAGCCGACGGCCCGGGATGATGCTGCTGATCGCGCTGGCGATCACGGTGGCGTTCGTCGCCTCCTGGGCGGCCCTGCTCGATCTGGTGCACCACGAGCTGGAGTTCTGGTGGGAACTCGCCCTGCTGATCGTGATCATGCTGCTGGGGCACTGGATCGAGATGCGCTCGCTGGCCCGCACCACCTCGGCGCTGGACTCGCTGGCCGCGCTGCTGCCCGACGAGGCGGAGCGGGTGGACGGCGACACGATCGTCACGGTCCATCCCGCCGAGCTGCAGGTGGGCGACGTGGTGGTGGTCCGCCCCGGCGGCAGCGTCCCCGCGGACGGCGTCGTCGTCGACGGTCGCGCGGACATGGACGAGTCGATGATCACCGGCGAGTCGCGCCCGGTCTCCCGAGGCGATGGCGACCCGGTGGTTGCCGGCACGGTGGCGACCGATTCCGGTCTGCGGGTCGCGGTCACCGCGACCGGCGACGACACCGCCCTGGCCGGCATCAACCGTCTCGTCGCCGAGGCGCAGAGCTCCACGTCGCGAGCGCAGCGCATCGCGGACCGGGCGGCGGCGCTGCTGTTCTGGTTCGCGCTGGGCGCCGCTGCGATCACCGCGTTCGTCTGGACCCTCGCCGGGAACCCGGACGCCGCCGTGGCACGGGCGATCACCGTGTTGGTGATCGCCTGCCCGCACGCACTGGGGTTGGCGATCCCGCTCGTGGTCTCGATCGCCACGGAGCGCGCCGCTCGCGGCGGCGTCCTCGTCAAGGACCGGCTCGCACTGGAGTCGATGCGTCAGGTGGACGCCGTCCTGTTCGACAAGACCGGAACCCTCACCAAGGGCGAACCCACGCTGGTCGACGTCCGACCCGTCGCCGGCGTGGACGCGGACGACGTCGTCGCGCTCGCCGCGGCGGCCGAGGCGGACAGCGAGCACCCGCTCGCCACGGCGATCGTCGCGGCCGCCAAGGCACGCAGCCTGCCGATCGAACCAGCCAGCGGGTTCGGCTCGTCGCCGGCGGTGGGAGTCACCGCGACCGTGGCGGGACGCGAGATCCGGGTCGGCGGCCCCCGGCTGCTCGACGAGACCGGCCAGGGCGAAGTCGACGTCGCCGACGCCTGGCGCGCCGAGGGCGCGATCATCCTGCACGTGCTGCGCGACGGCGCCGTGATCGGTGGCCTGAAACTCGCCGACGAGATCCGCCCGGAGTCCCAGCACGCCGTCTTCGAGCTGCACCGGCTCGGCGTCGAGGTCGGCATGATCACCGGCGACGCCGAGGCGGTGGCCGCGGAGGTGGGCGGCACCCTCGGCATCGACCGGGTGTTCGCCGGCGTGCGGCCCGAGGACAAGGCCGCGAAGGTGGCCCAGCTCCAGCGGGAGGGCCGACGGGTGGCCATGGTCGGTGACGGGGTGAACGACGCCCCCGCCCTGGCGCAGGCCGACGTCGGCATCGCGATCGGCGCCGGCACGGACGTCGCGATCGCCTCGGCCGGCGTGATCCTGGCCAGCTCCGACCCCCGGTCGGTGCTGTCCGTCATCGAACTGTCGAAGGCCGCCTACCGGAAGATGAAGCAGAACCTGTGGTGGGCGGCCGGCTACAACGCCGTGGCCGTGCCGCTGGCCGCCGGCATCCTCGCCCCGGTCGGGTTCGTCCTGCCGATGTCGGTCGGCGCCATCCTGATGTCGCTTTCCACGGTGGTCGTCGCCCTCAACGCTCAACTGCTGCGGCGCATCGATCTCACGCCGCGGTCCGGATGAGTAGGCTGCACCGATGGCCCTGCTGATCGACCCGCCGCGCTGGCCGGCGCACGGCACCGTGTACTCGCACCTGGTCAGCGACGTGAGCTACGCCGAACTGCACGCGTTCGCATTGGGCAACGGCTTGCCCGACCGGGCCTTCGACCGTGACCACTACGACGTGCCGCTGGCCCGCTACGAACTGCTGATCGCGGCCGGGGCCGAGCGGGTCGAATCGCGGGTGCTGCTGCACCGCCTCATCGAGGCCGGCCTGCGCCTCCGCAAGCCGCGCCCGGTCATCGGTTACTGACCCACGACAGCGCGCGCACCGATCGCCCCGGAGGGTGTTGGCAGGTTTTGCCGTCATAGCCGCTCGATCGCCACGATTGAATGGGCATGTTGAGCGGATATGACGTATCTCGCGGCGCAGCCGCGGGGCCGAACCGGCCGCACGTGCGGCAGCACGCGGGCTGCGTCATACCCGTGTCGAACCCGGTGAGAACCCGGTGACACGAGAAGAAGGGTGGGCCGTGAACCCCATGCAGAGCACCCACAGCGGGCGGGCGACCGGCCGGGTCCGGATCGGCGTCGACACCGGCGGCACGTTCACCGACATCGTCGCGGTGGACAGCGAGACCGGTGCCATGG
Source organism: Nakamurella lactea (assembly GCA_044463185.1). Lineage (GTDB taxonomy): Bacteria > Actinomycetota > Actinomycetes > Mycobacteriales > Nakamurellaceae > Nakamurella > Nakamurella lactea_A. Next base: position 16,075 of record JBIQMQ010000040.1, read on the forward strand.
CCACCACCAAGACGCCGTCTACCCCGTCCAACCCGGCCGAGGGATTCTTGACCGGCATCGACAAGATCCTCGCGCAGATCGGCGCGAGCCCGGCCGACATCGAATCGATCTCGCACGGCACCACCGTCGCCACCAACCAGCTCCTGGAGGGCAAGGTCGGCGACATCGGCTTCATCACCACCGAGGGCTTCGAATTCGTGCTGGAGATCGCCCGGCAGTCCGTGCCCGACGGCTACGGCAACTCGTACTTCTGGGTCAAGCCGGACCGGATCGTGCCGGCCGACCGAGTGCGCACCGTCGGCGGCCGGCTCGACTACCGCGGGGTCGAGGTGCGTCCGTTCGATCGGGACTCCGCGGTGCGCGCGGTGCAGGCGTTCAAGGACGAGGGCATCACCACGCTGGGCGTCGCGCTGCTGCACTCCTACGCCAACGACGCGCACGAACTGGCCATGCTCGAGGTGATCCGCGAGATCCTGCCGGAGGCGGTCGTTTCGTTGTCCTCGCAGGTGCTGCGCGAGTACCGCGAGTACGAGCGGTCCATGACGACGCTCGTGGACGCGGCCGTGAAGCCCAAGGTCGGCGCGTACGTCGCCAACATCTCCTCGCGCCTGGCGGAACTCGACCCGACCCGCCGCATCCCGTTTTCGATCATGCGGTCCAACGGCGGCGTGCTCTCCGCCGAGGAGGTGGTGCACCAGCCGATCAGCACCGTGCTGTCCGGTCCGGCCGCCGGGGCGCTGGGCGCCGCGGTGATCGCCGCCAAGGCCGGCTACCCGTCCGTGGTCACCTGCGACGGCGGCGGCACCTCCACCGACGTCACCGTGATCCAGGAC
>JBIQMQ010000041.1:0-16618 GCA_044463185.1 Nakamurella lactea
TCGTGCACGTCGCCCTTGACGGTGGCCAGCACGATGGAACCCTTGCCGCCGGCATCGGATTTCTCCATGTGCGACTCCAGGTGCGCGACGGCGAGCTTCATCACTTCTGCAGAGGTGAGCACGAACGGGAGTTGCATCTTGCCGGAGCCGAACAGCTCCCCCACGGTCTTCATGCCGCTGAGCAGTGTGTCGTTGATGATCTGCAACGCGGGCCGGGTGGTGAGCGCCTCGTCCAGGTCGGCTTCCAGGCCGTTTCGTTCACCGTCCACGATGCGCCGCTGCAGCCGCTCGTCCAGCGGCAGTGAGGCGAGTTCCGCGGCCCGCTGCGCCCGGGCGGAGCTGGCCGTGGCGCCCTCGAAGAGCTCGAGCATCCGCGCCAGCGGGTCGTAGTCGTCGCGGCGGCGGTCGTAGACCAGGTCGAGCGCCACGGTGCGTTGCTCGTCGGGAATCTGCGCCATCGGCAGGATCTTCGAGGGGTGCACGATCGCCGAATTCAGTCCGGCGGACACGCACTCGGCAAGGAAGACCGAATTCAGCACCTGGCGGGCGGCCGGGTTGAGCCCGAACGAGATGTTGGAGACGCCCAGGGTGGTGTGCACCTCGGGGTGGCGGCGCCGGATCTCGCGGATCGCCTCGATGGTCTCGATGCCGTCGCGCCGGGTCTCCTCCTGCCCGGTGGCGATGGGGAAGGTGAGGCAGTCGATGACGATGTCGCCGAGTTCCAGTCCCCAGGTCCCGGTGAGTTCGGAGATCAAGCGTTCGGCGATGGCGACCTTGTGGTCCCGGGTGCGGGCCTGGCCCTGTTCGTCGATGGTCAGGGCCACCACCGCGGCGCCGTGCTCCTTGACCATGGGCATGACCCGTGCGAAGCGGGATCCGGGGCCGTCGCCGTCCTCGAAGTTCACCGAGTTGATGATGCAGCGGCCGCCCAGCCGCTCCAGGCCGGTTTGGATCACTTCCGGCTCGGTGGAGTCGAGCATGACCGGGAGCGTGGACGCCGTCGCCAGCCGGCCGGCCAGCTCGGCCATGTCGGCGGCGCCGTCGCGGCCCACGTAGTCGACACAGACGTCGAGCAGGTGTGCGCCCTCCCGGGTCTGCGCCTTCGCGATGTCGACGCACGCGTCCCAGTCGCCCGCGAGCATGGCATCGCGAAACGCGCGCGAGCCGTTGGAGTTGGTGCGTTCGCCGATCATCAGGAACGAGGCGTCCTGCTGGAACGGCACCGTCTGGTAGAGCGAGGCGATGCTGGGCTCCGGATGCGGCTCCCGGGCGCGCGGCTCGAGGTCCCGCACCGCGGCCACCACCTGGCGCAGATGCTCGGGGGTCGTCCCGCAGCAGCCGCCGACCAGGCGGGTGCCGAATTCCGTCACGAACCCGGCCAGGGCGGTGGCCAATTCCTCCGGGGTCAGCGGGTATTCGGCGCCGTTCGCGCCCAGCGCCGGCAGGCCGGCGTTCGGCATCACCGACAGGTTCGTCCGGGCGTGCCGGGACAGGTAGCGCAGGTGCTCGCTCATCTCGGCGGGGCCGGTGGCGCAGTTGAGCCCGATGGAGTGGATGCCCAGCGACTCCAGCGCGGTGAGCGCGGCGCCGATCTCGCTGCCCAGCAGCATGGTGCCGGTGGTCTCCACGGTGACGTGCACCAGCAGCGGCACGGTGCGGCCCGCGGCGGCCATGGCGCGCTTGGCGCCGATCACGGCGGATTTCGTCTGCAGCAGATCCTGCGAGGTCTCGATCTGCACCGCGTCGATACCGCCGTCCAGCATGCCGCGCACCTGTTCGGTGTAGGCGTCGCGCAGCGCGGCGAACGTGGTGTGGCCGAGGGTCGGCAATTTGGTGCCCGGGCCGACGGATCCCAGCACGAACCGCGGCGATCCGGCGCTCGCATACTCGTCCGCCGCGGCCCGGGCCAGTTCGGCGCCGGCGCGGGCCAATTCCGCGATGCGGTCGGCGATCCCGTACTCGCCGAGGTTGGCCAGGTTCGCGCCGAACGTGTTGGTTTCGATGGCGTCGACGCCGGCGTCGAGATAGGCGCGGTGAACGGCGGTGACGATGTCCGGCCGGGTGACGTTCAGGATTTCGTTGCAGCCCTCGAAACCGGCGAAATCGTCCAGTGACGGATCGGCGTCCTGCAGCATCGTGCCCATCGCGCCGTCCGCCACGACGACCCGCCGCGCCATCTCCGCGAGCAGCGGCGAGGGGCTGGGTGAACCGGTGGAACGCAGGTCGGTGGGCGCAGTAGTCACCCAACCAGGGTAGTCGGCCCGGCACGTAGGCTGGCACCGTGACGAATCAGAGCCCCCGCCGGACCCCGGTGATGGTGGCCGCGTTCGAGGGCTGGAACGACGCCGCGGACGCGGCCAGCGCCGCCGTCGAGCATCTGGCACTGACCTGGGACGCCGAGCCCTACGCGGAACTCGACCCGGAGAAGTACTACGACTTCCAGGTCGCGCGACCCGGGATCACCATCACGGATGGCGTCACCCGCGACTTCTCCTGGCCCACCACCCGCATCAGCTCCTGCGCGCTGCCGGTCGCTTCGCACGACATGCTGCTGGTGCACGGCATCGAGCCCAGCTTCGCCTGGCGCGGCTTCTGCGACGAGCTGGTGACCATCGCGTTGGACGCGGAGGTCTCGACCATCGTCGTCCTGGGGTCGCTGCTGGCCGACGTCGCGCACACCACACCGATCCAGGTCACCGGGTCGGCACCCGACGAGGCGACCGCGGTGCGGCTGGGTCTCACAGAATCGAGCTACGACGGGCCGACGGGCATCACCGGGGCCCTGCAGGTGGCCGCGATTGCCGCCGGTATCCCGACAGTGGCCCTGTGGGCCGCGGTGCCCCATTACGTCTCGGACCCGCCGTCCCCGAAGGTCACCCTGGCCCTGCTGCGGATGACGGAGGAGGCGCTGGATATCGAGGTGCCGGTGGGCACGCTGCCCACCGAGGCGGACGAGTGGACGGCCCGGGTCACCGAACTGGCCGGGCAGGACGACGAGATCGCCGAATACATCCGGGCGCTGCAGGAGCGGGACGACGCCGCTGTGGCGATCGAGCCGATGTCCGGAGACACCATCGCGGAGGAGTTCCAGCGCTACTTGCGGCGCCGCAACCCGAAGCCCGGCCCGGGCAACCGCTGACCGGACGCTACGGCAGCAGTGGAATGCCGAGCAGCGCGTCCACGATCTGCGCCATGCCGGCGCCGTCCAGGCCGTCGTTGGCGGCCCAATCGTCCAGCACGGCCAGCGCCCGCGGGGTGTCCAGGTCGGCGGCGACAGCCGCCGCGAGCAGCGTCATACTCGCCGTCGCGTCGGAGCCGGCACGGTGCGCGGCGGATCGCCATCGCGCCAGTCGCGCCGTTGCCGTCGTCAGCAGCTCGTCCGACCAGGGGCGGTCGTCGCGGTAGTAGCCGGACAGCAGTGCGACCCGGATCGCGGCGGGGTCCGCGCCGCCCGCCACCAGATTCGACACGAATGCGAGGTTGCCCAGCGACTTGGACATCTTCTCGCCGTCCAGCTCCAGCATCCCGGCGTGCACGTAGTGGTCGGCGAACGGGTGCTCGCCGGTGAGCGCCTCGGCGTGCGCCGCGGACGATTCGTGATGCGGGAAGATCAGGTCGGAACCGCCGCCCTGCACGTCGATGCGGGCGCCGAGCCGCTGCACGGCGATCACCGCGCACTCGATGTGCCAGCCCGCCCGGCCGGGGCCCAACGGCGACTCCCAGGCCGGCTCCCCCGGCCGGGCCATGCGCCACAGCAGCGGGTCCAGCCGATGGCGTTTGCCGGGGCGGTCGGGGTCGCCGCCGCGTTCCGCGGACAGGCGCAGCATGGTCTTGTCGTCGTAGCCGGATTCGTAGCCGAATCGTCCGGTCGCGGACGTGTCGAAGTAGACGTCCCGGTACTGCGGGTCGTCGACCCGGTAGGCCGCGCCGGATTCCAGCAGCGTCGCCACCGCGGCGGCGACGTCGTCCATGGTCTCCACGACGCCCACGTAGTGCGTCGGCGGCAGGATTCGCAGGGCCGTCATGTCCGACCGGAACAGCTCGATCTGCTCGGATGCCAGGTCTCGCCAGTTGACGCCGTCCCGCTCGGCGCGTTCCAGCAGCGGGTCGTCGACGTCCGTCACGTTCTGGACGTACTGGACCTCGTGCCCCGTGGCGCGCCAGTACCGGCCCACCAGATCGAACGTGAGATACGTTGCGGCGTGGCCGATGTGGGTCGCGTCGTAGGGGGTGATCCCGCAGACGTACATGCGTGCGGTCGGTCCCGGGTCGGACGGCCGGACGGACCGCGACGCCGTGTCGAAAAGGCGAAGCGGCGGCAACGCGCCGATCAGCGATCCGGGCAGGCGGGAGACGGGAGGACTGGGCCAGGGACGCACGCGCCCCAGCCTATCGGCCCCCACCGACCGCGATGTCACGCCGGGGGGATCACGTGCCGGTTCGAGAGCGCGACCGCCGCCTGCCAACGCCGCAGGGCCGTGCCGCGCATCCGGTCGGGCGGCGTCGAATCCGGGTTCATCAGGTTCGCCGGGTCGCGCAGGTGCGGCAGGTTGACGGCGTGGCCCAGTTCGTGCGCGAGCACCGTCTCGTCGTAGCTGCGGGCGTTGCGCGCGTCGAACAGGCTCGCCTGGACGATCACCCAGTCGGCGGTCATGCCCAGCGAGCAGCCGGTAACCCGTCCGCTGATGGTGCGCACCACGACCACGGTGATCGGGTCGCCGACCACCGACGACGCCGGGCGCGGCGGGAGGTGCCGGAGCAGGAATCCCGTGCGGCCGAGGGCGTGGTCGAGCAGCAGGCGCCGATTCGCCCGTGGGTCGAGCACCTCGGTGGGCGCCGGCTCGGTCACCGTGTTCACGCCGACGAGGCGGACCCGCATGCCGGCGCCGTCGGTGAACACCCGGTCCGCCCGCTGCAGGGCGGGTCCGACGGCGGACGGCTCCACCAGCGGCGTCCCGGTCTCGTCGGAAAGGATGAGGAGTCGCACCGGCAGGGTGGAGAGGGCCGGGCTGCGGCCGGTCGCCGTGTTCGCCACCCACTCGGCGGCCCGGGCCGCGGCGGACGCCGTGTCGAGCACCATGGCCCGCGCCGTGGCACCGAGGATCCGCGCGGCACCCACCGGGAACGCAGCCAGATCTCCGACCCGTAGCCCCCTCACAGCGGCGGCCACGGGATCGGCGTGCGGTCCTCCGGGGGCTCCGGGAAAACCGGGTCGGCCAACAGGTCGTCGGTCCGGGCGGCCAGCGCGTCGATCTCCGCGGCGGACAGGTATGACGCCAGGGCGGCGGCCAGGGGGCCGCGCAGCCGCTCCTGGAGGGCGCGGAGGCCTGCGACGACCACGTCCGGCAGCGGCCGTCCGGCCCAACCCCACAGGATGGTGCGCAGCTTCGGCTCGGTGTGGAAGGTGAGTCCGTGGTCGACGCCGTACAGCACCCCGGCCGGGTCGACGAGCAGGTGCGAGGCCTTGCGGTCCGCGTTGTTGGCCACGACGTCGAAGGCGGCGACGGCGGCGAGTTCGGGCGTGTCCGCGTGGGCGACCACGAGCGGCTGATCGTCGGCGCCCACCGCGTGCATCACCGGGAGCCACCCGTCGGGGACGCCGCCGACCGGGAACACCGTGGCGACACCGTCGGTCTGGGCGTGTTCGATCCACAGCTGCACCATCCCGGTGCCGAACGGCCCCTCGCGCAGCACCGTGGGCGGCGCCACCCGCCATCCTGCGGCCTGCGCCACCAGGAAGGCTGCGACCTCGCGCTCGGCCAGACGGCCCTGCGGGAAGTCCCACAACGGCCGTTCGCCGCGGATCGGCTTGTAGACGCAGCGCAGCCGTTCGTCGCCCAGGCGCACGGTGCCCACCATGGCGTTGTTCGACGATTCGATCAGGCGGCCGTCCAGCGTGAGTGCCCCGTCGGCCAGGATGGCCTCGACGGAGGGCGTGTCGACGCGTGAGGCACTAGCCGACCGCACCGCGGTGGTATCCGTTCAAGCGGGGGCAGATGTGGCCCTCGGGGTCGAGCGGATTCCCGCACAGCGGGCACGGCGGCCGGCCGGCCGCGACGACCCGTTGCGCGTGCTGCGCGAAATCCCGGGCCTCCGCGAGGGTGAGGAATACGCGCAATGCGTCCGGCGCGTCCTCCCGGTCCTCCAGGACCACGTCCTCGCCGACCTCCTGGTCGGTCAGAGCGAGCAGCTCCACGATCACGTGAGAGCCGGCGCCGTCCCAGGCCAGACCCATGGTGCCGACCCGGAACTCGGCCTCCACCGGCGTCTCTAGCAGGTCGGACTCGCCCAGCGCCGTCGGTTCGGCGGACGGCTCGGCGCCGAACCGCCGGCCCACCTCGGTGATCAGCGAGCCGAGCCGGTCGGCGAGGATCGCCACTTGCTGCTTCTCGCAGGCCACCGACACGATCCGGTTGCCGTCGACGGCCTGCACGAAGAATTCGCGCTCGCCGGGTTGCCCGATGGTTCCCGCAAGGAAACGGTCGGGTGACCGGAAGATGTGGATCTGGCGTGGCATGGCACCGTCGAGTTTAGGCCACGCGCTCGACGGCGGGGGTCGTCACGCCCGCCCGTCCGCTGCGGTGGCGGCCGGCCTGGTGCCGGGGTCGCCGCCGATCGCGGCCGCGCCGGACTCCGCTCCGGAGGCCGGTACCGCGCCGATCCCGGCCAGCGTGCCGGTGTCGCCGAGCCGCTCCACGAAACTCCGCGTGGGTGTGTAGCGCACGACGGATACCGAGGACGGCGTCAGCACGATCCGTTGGAACAGGTCCAGGTGCAGGCCCAGCGCGTCCGCCACGATGGCACCCAGCACGTCGCCGTGCGAGCACAGCAGCACGGCGGCGTCGTCCGCGGCGGCGTGTTCCCGGGCGGCGGCGACGGCGCGGGCGGACACCGACGCCATGGCCTCCCCGCCGGGGAACACCATCGCCGACGGATGGTCCTGCACGGTGCGCCAGGCCGGTTCGTTCCGCAGGTCCTCGAGGGCGCGCCCGGTCCATTGGCCGTAGTCGACCTCGGTGAGCCTGTCGTCGATCGTCACCGGCAGCCGGCGGGCCAGGGACAGCGGTGCCACGGTGGCGCGGCAGCGCTCCAGCGGCGACGAGACGATCGCGGTCAGGCGGCAGTCGACCAGCCGTTCCACCAGGTGCTCGGCCTGGGCCTGGCCGGTCGGGTCCAGATCGACGCCGGGGGTGCGCCCGGCCAGGACGTGCTTCTTGTTGGCATGGGAGCGCCCGTGCCGCACCAAGATCAGCACACCCATGTCAGGCCTCCACCAGGCCGGCGGTGCGGGCGAGATCCATGACGTGCTCCAGGGTTTCGATCTGCAGCGGCAACGGCAGCGAGATCGGGTTGAGCCCCACCGTGGTCACTCCGGCGTCGCGCAGACGCGTCAGCCCGGCGACGATGTCCTGATCGGTGCCGATCAGGCAGGTGCGGTCCAGGAACTCCTGGGGCACCGCGGCGGCCGCGCCCGCGTAGTCCCGGGAGAGGAACAGCCGCTGTACCTCGTCGGCCTCCGCGCCGTAGCCCATCGCGGTGGCGATGCCGTGGTAGAAGTTGACCTTCTTCGATCCCATGCCGCCGATATACAGCGCCGCGTAGGGGCGTACCCGCTGCGCGGCGTCGACGGCGCCGCCCGGGTCGTCCGCGACCGACACCGGCACCTGCACGGCGATGTCGATGGCTGCCGGGTCCCGGCCTGCCGCCGCTGCGGCGTCATGCACCGACGCGATCTGCTGGCGGCCGCCGTGTGAGTCGAAGAAGATGCCCAGCCATCCGTCGGCGATCTCCCCCGTCATCGCCACGTTCTTCGGCCCCACCGCGGCCAGGTAGACCGGCACCGTGGGCCGCTCCGTCTCCAGCGCCAGGACCAGCGCCTTGCCGGCGCTGTCCGGCAGGGGCAACGTGAAATGCCTGCCGCCGGCGGTCAGGCGGCGCCGGGCCAGCGCGTCGCGGACGATCTGCACGTACTCGCGGGTGCGGCCCAGCGGGTCGGCGAAGCGCACCCCGTGCCACCCCTCGGACACTTGCGGCCCGGAGACGCCGAGGCCCAGCCGGAAGCGACCGCGAGACAGGGCGTCGAGGCTTGCGGCCGTCATCGCCGTCATGGCGGGCGTGCGTGCCGGGATCTGCAGCACGGCCGAGCCGATGCCGATGCGTTCGGTGCGCGCCGCGATCGCCGCTAGCACGGACACGGCGTCACCGCCGTAGGCCTCCGGCACCCACACCACGTCGAAGCCGAGCCGGTCGGCGGCGACCGCGAGCTCGACCTGGTTGCGCAGTCCCGCCGCGCTCGATGCCAAGGACATCGACACTCCCAGACGCATGCGTCTGCCTCCTTCGCCGGTATGACGCCGATCCTGCCAAATGCCCGACCTGTGTGCGCGGAGGGCGCGGGCCCGTTGAGTGTGGTGGTCATGTCTCGCTCCCGCCCGACCTGCGTGCGCGGGGCGCGCGGGCCCGCGTGTACCGCGGGGCGTGTCGGGGGCGGGACGTAGATTGTTCGCCATGGAACAACGGCGTGTGGGTCGCAGCGGATTGCAGGTTTCCCGGCTCGCGCTGGGCACCATGACGTGGGGACGGGATACCGACGCCGACGAGGCGGCCGCCGAACTGGAGACGTTCGTCGGTGCTGGCGGCACGCTGATCGACACCGCGAACATCTACGGCGACGGCGACGCCGAGTCCATCCTGGGCACGCTGATCCCGGATGTGATCCCCCGCTCGGACGTGGTGCTTGCCGTGACGACGGTCGGCATGAGCGGTCGTGGCCGGCTGCTCACGGCGCTGGACGCCTCACTGACCAGGCTGGGCACCGACTCGGTGGACCTGTGGCTGGTGCACGGCTTCGACGCCGGCGTCCCCTACGAGGAGACCTGCGCCGCGCTGGCCGCGGCGGTCGACTCCGGCCGGGCCGCGTACGTCGGCGTCTCTGGGCACACCGGGTGGCAGCTGGCGACGCACGCGGCGCATCTGGCCACCATCGGCCGCCCGCTGGTGGCCGTGGAGTGCGAGTACTCGCTGCTGGCCCGGTCGGTCGAGGAGTCGGTGCTTCCGGCGGCAGAGGTGCACGGCGCCGGCCTGTTGGGTTGGGCGCCGCTGGGGCGTGGCGTGCTGACCGGCAAGTACCGGACCGGCACACCCGCCGATTCCCGCGGCGCGTCGGTGCAGTTCGAACGCTACGTGGCACATCACCGCACCGACGCGGCGGCGCGCATCGTGGAAGCGGTGGTCACCGCGGCCGATGGGCTGGGCACGTCGCCGCTGGCGGTGGCGTGCGCCTGGGTGCGGGACCGGCCGGGCGTGGCGTCGGCGGTGGTCGGCGCGCGGGACGCGGCGCAGCTCCTCGGCGCGTTGGCGTCCGAGGAGTTGACGTTGCCCACCGAGATCCGGGCGGCGCTGGACGATGTCAGCACTCCGGGGTGAGCGCATCGGAATCGTTCGTGTTCCAGGAGTTCTGCGAGGCGGGGCTCTGGCCGGGTGTCGGTCCGTCGGTGACGCAGTCGCTGCTGGATGCGGGCATCGACCGGCCGCAGAAGGTGACGCAGGCGGCGCTCGCCGAGGTTGCGGGTGTCGCCGACAAGCGCGCCGGCAAGCTGTACACCGCGTGGCTGGCCGCGACACCGCTGTACGAGCTGGCGGCGCTGCTGCTGCCCCTCGACCTGCCGCTGCGCTGGGTTCGGCGTCTCCGCGACCACCTGGGTGACGCCGCAGCGACGACACTGGCCGCCGACCCGTGGCAACTCATGGTGCTGCCGGACGCGACGGTCGCGCAGGCCGATCGCCTGGCTCGATCGGGGCAGCCGGACGTCGGGCCGCGGGATCCGCGCCGGCTGCGCGCCCTTGCGGCGCGGATTCTGAGCCTCGAGGCGCGGTCCGGGCATACGGCGAGCCCGGTGGCGCTGGTGGCGGCCGAGCTGGCGCGTCACGGGTTGGGCTCGGAAGGCGACGTGCAGACGGCGATCGCCGCGGGTGTGGACGCGGGGCTGCTGCGTCGCATTCAGGGGCCGAGTGGGCCGGCGGAGCCGTGGGTGGCGCTGGAGACGCTGGCCGCCGCCGAGGACGCGGTGGCGCGCCACCTGCTGCGGCTGCAATCCAGTGCGAAGACGCTTGCCTCGGACAAGGCGGCGAAGGCGGCCGCCGACGACCTGGACGACACCCAGCGGGGCGCCGTGGTCGCCGTCGCGCGGCACGGCGTGTCGGTGCTGACCGGCGGGCCGGGCACCGGCAAATCGCGGACGGTGACGGCCGTCGTACACCTAGCCCGGAGCGTCGGCGCGGAAGTGGTCGTCGCGGCGCCGACCGGGCGCGCGGCGAAGCGGCTCACCGAGCTGCTGGCGGCGGCGAGCGCTGGCGAAGCCGAGAACGGTCCCGACGACCTGGAGCAGGCCGTGACGATCCACCGGCTGCTCGGCGCCAGGCCGACGAGCAGCGGTGTGGGCAGCATCTTCGAGCACGACGCCGCGAACCCCATCGAGGCCGACGTCGTCGTCGTGGACGAGACGTCCATGCTCGACGCCGAACTGGCGGCGGCACTGCTGTCCGCGGTACCCGACGGCTCACACCTGTTGCTGGTGGGCGACCCCGCCCAACTGCCGTCGATCGGTGCGGGACGGGTGCTCGGCGATATCCTCGCCGCCGGCACGTTCCCGGTCACCGAGCTGACCACGCTCTACCGCCAGGCATCGGGCGGAGCTATCGCGCGGCTGGCGGCTGCCGTCCGCGGCGGCGAGCTGGTCGCTCCGGAATCGGAGGATCACGAGGTCGTCGTCGTGGCTGCCGCGGGATCGGCCGCGGCAGCGCACCGCGTGACGCAGCTCGTCACCGATTCGATTCCCCGGGTGTTCGGGCTCGCGCCGGAGAACATCCAGGTCGTTACGCCGGTGCACGCCGGCCCAGCCGGGACGAAGGCGCTCAACACGGCGCTCAAGGCGGTGCTGAATCCCGGGCCGTATCGCCACACCATTCGGGGTTTCGATGTCGGCGACCGGGTGGTCGCGACCGCGAACCACTTCGATGCGGAACCCGTCGGCTATGCCAACGGCGAGATCGGCACCGTGATCGACGCGAAGTCCGGCTCGTTGTTGGTGGCGTTCGCCGGCGGGCAGGCGGAGATCTCGGGCAAGGCGCTGGGCGATCTGCTGCACGGATGGGCCATCACCGTGCACCGCGCCCAGGGCTCCGAATGGGACGCCGTCGTCGCCGTGTTCCCCCCGGAGGCGGGTCGGATGCTGTCCCGGCCGCTCGTCTACACGGCCCTGACCCGGGCGCGGCGGCATCTGTCGGCCGTGCATGCCGCGGGGCCCGCGCTGGCCCACGCCGTGCGGACGGTGGGGGCCCGGCCCCGGCGGACCCGGCTTGCGGCGATTCTCGCCGAGGGCGGCGTCATCCCCGAGGCATGAGGCGCGGCCGGGCACTCAACACGTGGTGAGCAACCGCGCCAGGACCCGCGTGCCGAACAGCAACGCGTCCACCGGCACCCGCTCGTCCACGCCGTGGAACAGCGCGGTGAAGTCGAGATCCGGTGGCAGTCGCAGCGGCGAGAAGCCGTACCCCGCAATGCCCAGTCGCGAGAACGCCTTGTTGTCGGTGCCGCCGGACAGCACGTAGGGCAGGGCGTGCGCGTCCGGGTCCTCGGTCGTGAGCGCCGCCTTCATGGCCTCGACCAGATCGCCCTCGAAGGGGTATTCCAGCGGTGGCGACTCGATCCAGTCGATCTCGATCTCCGGGCCGGCGATCGCCGCGATCTCCTGCTTGAACGCCTCCTCGGTGCCCGGCAGCACCCGGCAGTCCACGGTGGCCGTCGCCGTGGACGGGATCACGTTGGCCTTGTAGCCGGCCTTTAGCATCGTCGGGTTCGCGGTGTTGCGGATCGTCGCGAGCACCAGCCGCGACAGGGGGCCGAGCTTTCGGATGGCGTCCTCGATGCCGTCGTCGGGGAAGTCGATGCCGGTGAGTTCGGTGACGCCGGCCAGGAACGCGTCGAGTGTCGCGGTGCGGTGCAGCGGGAACTGGTGCGCGCCGATGCGGCCGACGGCCTGGGCGAGCGTGGTGACGGCATTGTCGTCGTTGGCCATGGATCCGTGGCCGGCGCGGCCGTGAGCGGTGAGGGTCGCCCAGGCGATGCCCTTCTCCGCGGCCGCGAGCAGGTAGGCCCGCTCCCCCTGCATCGTGACGGAGAAGCCGCCCACCTCGCTGATGGCCTGGGTGGCCCCGTCGAACCACTCCGGCCGGTGGTCGACGAGCCACTCGGCGCCTTGGAAGCCGCCCGCCTCTTCGTCGGACACGAAGGCGAAGATCAGGTCGCGGGGCGGGATGATCCCTTGCCGTTTCAGGTCGCGGGCCACGGCGAGCGTCATGGCGACCATGTCCTTCATGTCGACCGCGCCACGGCCCCAGACGTAGCCGTCCTTGACGATGCCAGAGAACGGGTCCACCTGCCATTCGGCCGGATCGGCGGGCACCACATCGACGTGGCCGTGGATCAGCAGCGCACCGCGGTCCGGATCGGCGCCCTTCAGGCGGCAGACGACGTTCCCGCGGCCCGGAGCGCTCTCCACGTACTGGGTCTGGTAGCCGACCTCCTCGAGTTTCTGCTGGATGTACCGGGCGGCGCGCGCCTCGCCGTCGCCGATCGTCGCCGGGTCGCCGGTATTGACCGACGGGATCTGAATGAGCTCGCTACAGAGCTGCACGACCTCGGCCTCGGCGGCGCTGGGGGTGGGTGGTGCGGAGGGCTCTTCGGTGGTGCCGGCGGCTGGTGCGGTGGGCTCGGGGCTGCGGCCCGGGAATCTCGTCATACGCAGTTCCTACCATCCCGGTGTGACCGCAGCTTCAACGAACTGTCGGTCGCCGGCGCCCGACAGTCGATGAGCCGCACGACGCGCGAGGCGACGACGAGGGTGTCGGCAACTCACCCGGAGTCTCGGTCACTGAGCCGAGCCCACACCGAGAGCCCCGGGTATGACGCTGTCCGCGGCAGCGTCGCCGCCGAGATCCGACGCATGAAACCATTGACATACGTCTGTGCTAATAGTATCGTCGTATGTGCAGCGATGATCAACACTGTGCGATACGAAACGAACGTCTGCGAAGCGGGGTGAGCGTCTTGTCGGTCGATCTTCTCGGTGGCGCGCACGCCCCTGCCGGATTCCTCGACGACCAAGAAACGGCGTTGTGGGAAGCGCCGGAACCCGAGTGGGTACGCGAGGCATACACCGCAGCACTGCGCGACGACCTCGCCGCCGCCACCACCGCCCCGGTCGATCGGGGCGCGCTCGCCCTGATCTCGCTGCTCAACCCGGAGCAACTCTCGGCCACCGCCTGCAGTCACCCGTTCGAGGACGATGACGGCGGCGCGCTCACGGTGCAGCACGCCGACGCGGGGCGTCAGGCGGCGAGGATGCTGCTCGACGGGATCGTGGTGTCGCAACGGCTGATCAATCACGTGCAGGCGATCCAACAGAGACTGATCGCGGCGTTCTGCCGACCCGGCGTCGCGCTGCCGCTGTCCGACCTGCTCGACCTCGCCGGGAACGAGCTGGGCGCGGCCCTCGCCGCTGCAGCGGATGCCGTCGAAAATGCCGTCGCCAGCACCGCCGAGGATCCTGCACACGCTGCTCGCGGGACGGACACCGCCCCGCAGACCTCGGTCGATACCGACGTCCGCAGGTCGACGCGGCGCGGCCAGTTCGACCCGATCGAGGTGGCGGCGCGGCCGGGCTGGGCCGCGGTACTACGGCAGACCGCGGTCAAGGCCGCATCCGCCGAGATCGGCTGCGCGCTCCGCCTGGCGCCCGTCACGGCTCGGATACGCTGCGAGACGGCGTTGGCGTTGGTCGATCACTACCCGGCGACGGTCGCCGGGCAACAGGCCGGGGACATCGACTCCTACCGGGCGCGCTTGGTGAGCGAAGCGCTCGCGGTGCTGCCCCGGCATTTGCGTCCGGTCGTGGAACGCCGGGTGCTTCCCGCGGCGACCACCGGCACCGTCGCTCGTCTTCGGCGACTGATCGACCGGGAAGTCATCGCAGCCGACCCCGCCGCGGCAGAGGCCCGCGTTGAACGCGCCAAGGGCGGCCGCACCGTTGTCGCGCGTCGCGGCGAGAACAACTCCGGCATCGTCACTGCCATCATCTCCGCAGCCGATGCCGAACTGGCCTCCGCCACGCTCGATGCCATGGCCGACGGCCTCGCCCGGAGCCATCCCGACGACACGCGCACCCACGCGCAGCTCCGCGCCGACGCGTTCACCGATCTTTTCCGCTCACTGGCCACCACCGGCCACGTCGACATCACCGGCGGTCACGGGAGCGACATCACCGGCGGATCCAGCAGCGAAATCCCTGCCCCCGGTAACCCGGCAATGCCCGGCGCGGCCTGGTGCGGAGCGGTGCTCCCCACCGGCGCGGCCGGAACCGTTGCCGCGTACCGGCGGCCCGTGGCGCTCAACGTGTACATCGACGCCGCCACGCTCGCGAAGCTGGACGAGCAGCCCGGCGAACTCGCCGGTCACGGCGCCATCACAGCGAGCATGGCCCGCGCGCTGGCGGCGTCCGCCGACACGATTCGCGCCATCCTCGTTCGCCCGGTGGGGTCGGATCGCAGCTGCGAGACGGTCCTGGATGCGGGGCGTGCCGTCTACCGGCCGCCGGACCGCGTCGCCGATTACGTGGTAAACCGCGACAAGACCTGCACCTTCCCCGGATGTCGCACCGGCGCGGAACGTTGCGACCTCGATCATCGCCGACCGTTCGATTCCGGCGGCGAGACGTGTCCGTGCAATCTCGACTCGTTGTGTCGAAGTCACCACCGCATGAAAACGTTCACCGCCTGGCGAGGTACGCCCGACCCGACGACCGGAAGGCTCCGTTGGATCAGCCCCCTCGGCCGCAACTACCCCACCGAGCAGGCGCACCTGTTGTACGACCGGAGCCGACGACTCGACGGCACGAGCGGGACGGATGCAGCCAGCGCGACCGATGCGGTAGCCGGCGGCTTCGACGATCCGCCGCCATTCTGACCCGGCCGGGCGTGGTCAGCAGCGGTCAGCAGCCACGGTGCTGTAGCAGGAGCCGGTACGAATTCGGTGTCCGGAGGGGGACTTGAACCCCCACGCCCGATAAAGGGCACTAGCACCTCAAGCTAGCGCGTCTGCCATTCCGCCACCCGGACAAGGTGGAGCGATCGTTTCCGACCGCGCCTAGACACTCTACGCGATGCCGCCCCGTGCTCCCAACCATCCCGCCGCGACGCATCCGCCGGATACTGCGTCGCCGGATCACCCGTGGATGACGGAATCCAGGTACGCGGTGGCCCACGGGATGTCGAGGCATTCGACCTGCAGCGGCTCCGGGCAGTTCACGGTGATCACGGCGCTCTCCCCCGGCAGTAACGTCACCAACCCGCGGTCTGCGACGGCGCGCGGATGAAGCCGGTCGGCCTGCAGCAGAAAGTCCCGCAGCAGCGTGGTCGCGGTGACCTCCACCCGCAGCCCGCCGTCGAACGGTTCGGCGCGCACCACCGGCGGCGCACCGACGAACTCCGACGCGCGCACCTCGGTGGCATACCACCACGCCCGCACCCCGTCGAACTCCGCGACGAGGACCTCCGACGCCGGCTCGCCGAACGCGCCCACGTCGGCCGCGACCGGGACGCGCCGAACGCTGCGGGGCGGCACATCCACGGGCACGACGCGTCGAGCCGTGTCGGGTCCGGCGTCCGTGACGCGGCGCAGCAAGGCCCTGCCCACCCAGCGATCGTCCGTGTCGTTGCACAGCGCCAGGGTCAGCTCACCATCGGCACCTCCACCCGGCTGGATCGTGAGCACCCGCGGCGCGTACAGCTCGCGGAGCGCGAAGTACAGCGGCTTGCGCCGGCCCGCCCCGTCGATCGCCGACCACGAGATCACCGGCCACAGGTCGTTCCACTGCCACAGGATCGTTCCCGTGGTCGTGGGCCAGTGCGCCCGCCAGTGCAGAATCCCGGTCTCCACGGCGCGGACCTGGTTCCACTGCATCAGGTAGTGCCAGGCGTCGACGTCGAGGCGCATCCGGGCGTGCGGCGCCAGCCCCCGCTCGAGCTTCGCCATCCCGCCGGTCGCCTTCTGGTGTCGCAGCACGCCAGGAGAGCTGGGCAGCATCGGCTCGTCGCGAACGGCGTCACGCAAGGTGCGCCACGCGGGCGGCGCCTGCCAGCCGAACTCGGACACGAACCTCGGCACGCTGTCCCGGTACCGCCCGTAGTCCTCCCGATTCCACACGTCCCAGGAGTGAAAGGTGCCGTGCGCCGGCGCGTTGGCGAAGAGGTCACGGTGCCCGGACCACGGGCTGGACGGCGTGTACGGGCGGGACGGATCGACCCGGGCCACGATCTCCGGCAGGTCCTCGTGGTAGTACCGCTCGCCCCAGTCCGCCTCGCCGCCCGGCTGCGACGCCCAATCCTCGGCGGTCCGCAGCCACTGGCATTCGTTGTTGCCGTTCCACAGCACCAGCGACGGATGCGACGCGAGCCGCGCCACGTTCTCCTCCACCTCGGCCAGAATCTCGCTGCGCAGCGTTTCGTGCTCCGGGTAGGCGGCGCAGGCGAACGGGAAGTCCTGCCACACCATGAGGCCCAG
>JBIQMQ010000042.1:0-1983 GCA_044463185.1 Nakamurella lactea
GCTCGGCGGAGAAGACGCTGCAGGCGAACATGGGTGGGCACACCGGCGTCCCCGCATTCGCCGGCGAGGATGCGGCACGCTTCTTCGCCCGGCACTTGCGTCCGGTGGCTGTCGGGTGAGCGTCGCCCATGACGCCGCTCTCGTCGCGTGCCGCCGCATGTAAGGACGGCGTCCTGGGCGTTTTGTGCCTAATGCCGCTGCAGGTGCAGCGCCGACGTGGCGCCGCAGCCTGACCCGGCGCTACGCCCCCGGCCGCCCGGGCGCGTCGGGCCGTCCGTCGAGCCGGACCGCGAATAGGACCAGAATCGGAATCCGAACTGCGAGGATGGGCACATGTCACGCGAATTCCTGCCGGTGCCACTGCCCACCGAACTCGACGCACTGTTCGGGCAGTACGTCGCGGCCCAGCAGGCGCCCGGCCTGGTCTACGGGCTCATCGGACCGGGAGGGCTGGTGCACAGCGCCGGATTCGGGACGGCGGACGGTGTAGCAAACAGCACGGCAGACAGCACAGCCCCGGCCCCGGACGCGGACACCGTGTTCCCCATCGCGTCGATCACGAAGAGCTTCGTGGCGGCCGGGGCGCTGCTCGCCGGCGAGCGAGGGCTGCTCGACCTGGACGCGCCCATCAGCGCGCTGCTGCCCGAGGTCCCGGCGACCGTCGACGCCCACGGCGCCTACCCGGCGCCGAGCATCCGGCAGTTCCTGGGCATGGGCGGCGGGCTCACGGAGGACAACGCGTGGATCGACCAGTTCGTCGGGATGCCCACCGAGGATCTGCTCGCCACCGTGGCGGAGGGCCTTATCTTCAGCAACCCGCCCGGCGTGGCCTTCGAGTACTCGAACCTCGGCTACGCCCTGGTCGGGGTCGCGCTCACCCGGGCGGTCGGCGCACCGCTGCCCACCTGGCTCACCGAGAATCTGTTGATACCAATGGGTCTCGCGTCCACCCGGTTCGACAGCGCTCCCCTGCCCGACGGAGCGCGGCGCGCCACCGGCTTCACATTGGACGCCGCGGGCGGGTGGATCGGCTTGGCCCCCACGAGCTCCGATGCGTTCGCGTCGGCCGCGGGCCTGCAGAGCACCGTTCGCGATCTGGCGACGTGGGCGGCTTACCTGGGAACGCCATTCCGGGAGACGGAGTGCGACGGACCGCTGTCCGCGGCGGCCCGCCGCGACATGCAGCGGGTGCACCACCCGTACCCGCCGCCCGAGATCCCGCCGGGCATCGCTGCCGGCCCGTTCCACAAAGCCACCATCGGCTACGGCCTCGGGCTGGTCGTGCGGGACGACCCGATCTGGGGCACGATCGTCTCGCACAGCGGCGGCCTGCCCGGCTTCACGCTGCACCTGGTCTGGCACCCGGACTCCGGGAACGGAACCGTGGTGCTCACCAACAGCCACCGCGGCACACCGGCGACGCCCGCCGAGGAGGCGCTCACCCGGGCGCTCAGCAGCAACGAAGCGCCCGCCCGCACCGTCCGGCTGTGGCCGCAGACCACCCGGCTGCTGGAGGCGGCCGAGCGGCTCATCCGATCCTGGGACGACGCCGCCGCGGCCGAGATCTTCGCCCCCAACGTCGCCTTGGACCGCCCGCTCGCGGACCGTCGCGCGGACCTCGAGCGGCAGCTCGCCAAGATCGGCCCGTTGCAGCCGCCGCGCACTCCCGGGTCGCGCCCGGATATGGTGGTGGCCGCCAGCCCGGCGCACGTCATCTGGGCGATCGGCGCCGAGCGCGGCGAATTGCTGTGCCACATCCATGTCACGCCGCTGCGCGACGCGAAAATCCAGACCTTCGAGGTGGTCGCACGGCACTACGACGTGCCGCGCGGGGCGCGCCTGGCGCAAATTCCCGCGCAGACGAGCATCCATGCCGTCCCCGCCCCCGCCCGCCACGGCAGGGTGATCTGGCCCGATTCGACGGAGTAACTGCATGACGCCGCGGCCGGGCGGGCGCGCCCGCCCGAGGACTACGTCATACCC
>JBIQMQ010000042.1:2083-16430 GCA_044463185.1 Nakamurella lactea
ACTGCATGACGCCGCGGCCGGGCGGGCGCGCCCGCCCGAGGACTACGTCATACCCGCTGTGCCGCTGACGCCGCGCCGGCGATGTGCCACCCACCCGCCTGCCGGGGCATCCTGGACAGCGGGAGGACGATGACCGACAACGACAGCACCGTGCGCGGCGCCAGCCTGCCACGCACATCCTCCGCCGAGGCCGACAACCCCGACCTGGCGGGCCCGTCCGGTACCCGCACGCCCTCCCGCCGGCGCCTGCGGCGGCTTGGCCACTGGCTCGCCACCGCGACCCTGGTGCTCGTCCTGGCGGTCGGGTCGGTGGCGCTGTCGTTGTGGATCACGCCCATGCAGCAGGTGTCGACCGCCGGGCAGACCGTCGCCGTCGGCGTCACCGGCCCGCAGTGGGGCATCGAAGGGCCCGGCGAGGTGGACCTATTCGGCCAGCACCTGCCGACCACGATCTCGTTCCTCGGCCCGGTGCGCCCGCGACTGGAGTTGCGCCAGATCGCGCTCGGCGAGCAGCTCGCGCAATTCGCGGCATCCGGGTCGGAAGCGGCCACCGCACTGCAATCCGCGCTGGTCAGCGGCTGGGTGCGGTACTTCGTGTGGCAACTCGTGGTGGCCGCCGTGATCGCGGTGCTGATCTTCGGGGCGGCGGCCGGCTGGCTGCGCCATGGCACGCGGCGCACGATCGGACTCATCGCCGCCGGACTCGTGGTGACGCTGGCCATCGACGCGGGCGCCGTGATGGTGACCGCCTACTCGGTGCCAGCACGGCTCGCGTCGGTCCGGTCGCTGCAGGACATGGTCGGGGCCACCCCGCTGCCCGAGCTCACCAGCGACGCCACCCGCGGCCAGGGCGCCGTGCGCACCGTCACCGTCATCGGCGACTCCACGGCGGCCGGGCTCGGCAACCCGGTCAGGCCGGACGCGTCGAAATCCGACTCGGTGTGCGGCCGCAGCGGCGACGCCTTCGCCGCCGTGCTGGCCTCGGCGAACGGGTGGGACGTGACCAACCTGGCCTGCTCCCGCGCGACGATCCGCGAGGGGCTGCTCGGCCCGCAGGTCAGCCGCAGCCTCACCCTGCCGCCGCAGGTCGCCCAGCCGGCGGTCGAACAGGCGGATTTGATCATCGTCAGCGTCGGCGCCAACGACGTGAACTGGGCCAGCATGTTGCAACTGTGCGCGATCAGCGACAACTGCGCGAACAACGCCGAACAGGCCTACTTCCAGCAGCAGCTCGCCGCGTTCAGTACCGACCTGCTGCAGCTCATCTCGGCGCTGCAGCAGCTCCCGAATCACCCGGGGGTGATCATCAACCAGTACTACGACCCGTTCCCGGACGACGTGGAGTGCCTGGCGGATCACGGCCTGACCGAGTCGAAGCGGAAGGTGCTGCAGTCCGACCTGGCGGCGCTCAACTCGCTGCTCGAGGCCAGCGCCCAGGCGGCCGGATTCACCACCGTCAAGCCCGATTTCGGCGGCCACGGCGTGTGCAGCCCCTACCCCTATGTGCAGGGACTGTCGGATCCCGCGCCGTTCCATCCAACGGCCGCCGGACAGCTCGCGATCGCCCTCGCCGATCAGTACGCGTTGCACGCTCCGCCGCCCTCGTGACGGCCGATCGGCTAGATCCGTTCGGCCGAGCTCATCGCCCCGGGCGGACCGACCGCCGCACCGGCGCCGACGACGTGCTGCCTCTGCGCGCCGCTCTCCTTGGCAGAGCCCGGCCGAGGAGAATCCCCACTACCACCGCCAGGCATAGCAGCAGCGGCGTCCGGCGACTGCCATCGCATCGGCTCACCGCGCGAGACGGTCGACCATGCTTCTCGGCTTCCAGTTTCGTCGAAATATGCCGCTGTTCCTGGGTGGAGTCCTCGCGGTCACCGTTATCGGCCGGCCGTACCACGTCGAGCAATGACACCGCAGCCTGCAAGGCCTTCTCCACATCGCGGGAGCGAATGGCCGGGCCGGCGCCGCTGACACGGATATCCGCTGCGACGTCCATACGGGCCGCTCCGGGTCCGGCGTCGACGACGTCGACATCCATGGTCGCGTGCCACCGAATCGGTCCATCCACCTGTGTCCCGGATAGGCGGATGACTCCCGGACGCCCGATCGACACGGATCGCACGACGGTAACAGCGCACTCGAACGTGCCCAGCGTCGCCGCCGTGGCGAACCGCGCCCGCCCGAACAGGGTTCCGTCACGGACGGTCCACGTCGCCAGGCCGGGAACGGCCCGCTGCAAATCGCGCACATCGGACAGCGTGTGGATGAGCGTCCCGCGGTCCGCGTTCAGCGGGGAACTGTGGTGGAATCTCACGGTGCGGGCTCCGCATCGCCATCGCGCCGCCGCGCGTCGCGGCAGCAGGACACGGCTTCCAGAATTCCTGAATACCCGGTACACCGACACAGGTTGGACGCCATCGTTTCGCGAATTTCGGCGTCGGTTGCATGCGGTTTCTCACGGAGCAGCCAGTGGCTCAGTACGAGGAATCCCGGCGTACAGAATCCGCACTGCAACGCGTGATGATCGGCAAACGCCTGTTGCAGGTCGGACAGTTCGCCGTCCCGGGTCAGCGATCGCACCGTTTCGACGCGTTGATCGTCGGCCGCAACAGCCGGGATGAGGCATGATCGCACCGGCTCGTCGTCGAGCAGTACGGTGCATGTCCCACAGATGCCTTGTTCGCAGCTGATATTGCTGGCATAACAGCCGACGTCGTCCCGCAACACGTCGGCAAGACTCCGACGCGGTTCCACCACCACCTCGTGGTCGACACCGTCGACCGTGAGCCGTATCAGGTGCTCATACGCCATGGCCTGCCTCCTCCTGCATGGTGCGCATCGCTTGGGTCAACGCTCGAGCCACCAGTTCGGCGGTGAGGGACCGCCGGAAATCGGTACTGCCGTGAACGTCGGAGGGCGGCCGAATGGAGGTCCGCACGATTTCGGCAGCCCGCGCGACACTGGATTCGTCAAACCGATTGTCCAGCAACATGTCTTCCGCCTGCGGAATGCGCTTGACGGTGTCGGACACTCCGGCGACAGCAATCCGCACATGACGACACAGACCCGAATCCGGGTGGGTGTCCACCGCGACAGCAGCCGCTGCCATGGCGAAGTCGCCGTGGCTGCGGCTGAGCTCTTGGAAACCGAAGGCCGCGGTGGGCACGTCGAACTCGACGCCGGTCAACACCTCATCGCTCTGCAACGTGGTCGTCATGAAACCCTGGAAGAAGTCGGCGACGTGGATACTGCGCGATCCGGCGGGTCCAGTCGCGATCATGGTGGCGTCCAAAGCCAACGCCAGCAAGCACCACTCGGACGACGGATCGGCGTGGACCAACGAGCCTCCGACGGTCCCCCTTGTTCGAATAGGTATGTGGCCGATGTGCCGCGCAACATCCGACACGATCGGTAGGGCGGCCCGAGCGATGGCTCCCAGTTCGCCGCGTTCCAGGTCCGCGTGCCTGGTCAGGGCACCGATCCGCACCCGGTTCCCGATCCGTTGCGCGCCGCGGATTTCCGGGATGCGCGAGATGTCGACCAACAGGGAGGGGCGCGACAGCCGTAGTCGCATCATCGGAATCAAGCTCTGGCCCCCGGCCAGCACCTTGGCCTCGTCTCCCGTGTCCGAGAGAATCGCGACAGCCTCCTCGACGCTGTCCACTCTGACGTATTCGAACGGCGCCGGCTTCATGGCCTCTCCACGGTTTCGGTCTGCGCCGCGAGCCACAAACGTTCCGGCGTGAGCGGCAATACATTCATGGGCGTGCCGAGCGCGTCGCTCACCGCGTTGGCCAGTGCCGCAGCCGGGCCGACCGTGCCGGCCTCCCCGCAGCCCTTGACCCCCAGCGGATGGAACGGGCACGGAGTTTCTTGATGCACGATCTCGATGGCGGGAATCTCCATGGCCGTCGGCAACAGGTAGTCCATCATCGTCCCGGTACGCAACTGCCCGTCATCGTCATAAACGAGTTCTTCGAGCAGAGCCGCGCCGATGCCCTGGGCGCTCCCGCCGCGGATCTGGCCCTCGACCAACGCGGGATTGATGACCGTTCCGCAATCGTGAACGACCAGATACTTCAGAATGTCGACGCGACCCGTGCGGGTGTCCACCTCGACCATAGCCAGGTGTGCGCCGCTGCCGAACGCACCCATGTCCGGTGGCGGCTCGTAGGCGGCGACAGTCTGCAGGATCGGCGGTCGCGTCGGCTCGATATGGTGGCGGTTGGCGGCCGCCGTACTGATCTCGGCGAGCGTCAGAGAATGAGACGGCACTCCCTTGACCGTCACCGCGCCGTTGGCGACCTGCAGGTCCGCCGCGTCCGTCTCGAGTAGCTCGGCCGCGATGTCCTTGATGAGGTTCACTAGATCCGCCGCGGCCTGATTCACGGCCTGGCCCGCCACAACCATGCTCCGGCTGCCAATGGACCCGCGGTTTCCCGCCACCACAAGGTCCGTGTCACCCGTGACGACGGTGATGTCTTCCGGAGTTACGCCCAGCTTGTCTGCGCACACCTGGGCCAACGCGGTTCTGATTCCTTGGCCGATGTGAGAGGCACCGCTGTAGACCGTTATCCGGCCGTCCTGGGCGATCCGAATGGTCGCGCTCTCCCACCCACCGGTCATATAGCCGCGAGCCGCCATTCCCCGCGACGCACCGGGCGCCGTGGCCTCCGTGTACATGGCTATTCCGATTCCCACGCGACGCCCCTGCTGCCGCGCCTGTTCTTGGGTACGTCGTAGCGCGACATAGCCGGCGGAATCCAGCAGCGAATCCAATACCCCCGGATAATCACCGCTATCCATGACAGGTCCCGTTGGAATTCGGTACGGGAACTTTCCAGGCGGAATGAGGTTCGTCCGACGAATCTCGACGGGGTCCAATTGCAGCTTCGCTGCAGCGAGGTCCATCATACGTTCGAGCACGAAAGTCGCCTGGGGCTGGCCGAATCCCCGATAACCTCCGGACCGCACCTTGTTCGTAAAGGCGCATCGCAGCCTGATATCAGCCGCCGGAATCTCGTAGGGGCCCGTGAGGTACGTGGAGGTGTAATACGACGGGCCGACTCCGGAGTAATCGATGAACGCACCGATATCGGTGACGATGTCCGCGCGAATCGCAAGGACCTTGCCGTCGGCAGCCAGCGCGAGCGCAGCGCGGTGGTGCTGCTGACGCGCATGGACCGTGCTGAGGAACGCCTCCGCGCGGTCTTCGACGTATCGGACGGATCGTCCGAGCGAACGCGCCGCCCACACCGCCACCAGATCTTCGGGGTAAATGTCGTAGTAGACGCCAAAGGCACCGCCGATATCCGGGGCGATGACCCGCATGTCGTCGATCGGAATCCCCAGGACTCCCGCGACGTGGTCACGGAAAAGATGCGGATGCTGAACGGTCGCCCAGACCGTGAGCCGCTGGTCCGTGGGGTCGGACCGCACCAAGATCGTCCGGCGTTGCAGCGGGACCGCGGTATGACGATGAATCTGAAGCTCGTCTTCCACGACGGCATGAGCCGACGCGAATATTTCGTCGACATTGTCCGAACGGAAATGCGATTCGTACGCGATGTTCGATCCGTACTGATCGTGGACCAATGGGCCGCCCGGCTCGACCGCCGTGAGCGAGTTCGTCACCGCGGGCCGGCCGGTATAGGCGATTTCGACGAGTTCCGCGGCATCTTCAGCCAACTCCCGACTCGTGGCGATCACCGCCACCACGGGCTGGCCGGCATAGCTCACCACCGATTCCGCCAGCGCGGGGTAGTGCGGAATCGTGAGACCGGGAAGTTGCCAGAGCACCGGGACCGGGCCGTTGGAGCCACCCAACTGATCCGCGGTCACGACCGCCACGACACCATCGGCATCGGCAGCTGCGGCCGTGTGGATGGCGTCGATCGTCGCGTGCGCCAGCGGTGCCCGAACAAAGCAGATCTCCAGTGCATCGTCGACGGGAATGTTCTCGATGTACCGCCCTTCGCCCCGTAGCAGGCGCCGATCCTCGCTGCGGCCGACGCTGCGCCCTGCGTAGGGCTGATCGGTCGACTCGTTGCGTTTGGGTGCACCGGACGTGGACGTCGTCTTCATGGCAGCTGGCCTCTCCTCACGCGAGCGATGGATGCGCCGGTTAGCGGTGCTCGGCCTGACCGACGTCCGAGCCGAGGTAGCGAGCGGCGAGTTCGCTATTGTTCCGGAACTGCTCCGGTGTGCCGCTCGCGGTGATCACTCCGGCCTCGAGCACCAAGACCCGATCCGCGACGCCGAGGGCCGGCCCCACCATCTGTTCGATCAGCAGTGACGAAATGCCGCGATCGCGGATGCGATGCAGCGACCGGTACATGTCCTGGACGACGACCGGCGCCAGCCCCAAGGACGGCTCGTCGAAGACGATCACGCTTGGCTCGGCGACCAGAGCGCGTGCGACCACGAGCATCTGCTGCTCACCGCCGCTGAGACTTCCCGCGGCCCGCCGCGCCAGGATTCTGAGCTTGGGGAAGAGGTCGTGCACAAAGTCCCTGGTGTCACGCTTCGCGCGGGACCCCGCCGCGTTGAGCGCCACCAGGATGTTCTCCTCCACCGTCAGGTCTGGGAAGACTCGCCGCCCCTGCGGAACTTGCGTGAGGCCGGCCCGGGCCCGGTGCTCGGGACCGGCGGTCGTGACATCGGTGCCGTCGAACGTCAGGGTTCCGGACCAGGTCTTCAACACTCCGGTGATCACCGAAGCCACCGTCGTCTTGCCGGCGCCATTCGGTCCCAGCAGGGCGACCACTTCACCCCGGTCAACGTGGAGATCGACCCCCCACAACACCCGGGTACTGCCGTATCCGGTGTGCACTCCCGTGAGTTCAAGCAACGCCATCGATCACACCGCTTCCCAAATACGATTCCAGGACCACCCGGTCCCGTTGGATTTCGGCCGGTGCGCCGACCGCGATGACGCTCCCCGCATCCATGACCACCAGACGCGGACAGCTGCGCATCACGAACTGCATGTCGTGATCGATCAGCAGCACCGCAGTCCCGGAGCGGGCGACCTCGGTGAGCAGCGCCGCCAGCTTTCCTTTCTCGATGGCGCTGAGACCGGCCGCGGGCTCGTCGAGGATGAGCACCCTGGGGTCGCCCACCAGCGCCCGGCCGACTTCGGCCAGACGGCGGGTGCCGTACGGAAGGACCGACGCCGGCATCCCCAGCAGCTCGGAGATTCCGACGGCGCGCGCGATATCGAGGACGCGGGACCGCTTCTCGTCACGGCTCCTGTGTCGCAGCGGAAGCAGCAAGTTCTGCTCGACCGTCATGCCGGTCCACAACTGTGCCTGCTGGAATGTGCGGCCGATGCCTGCCCGCGCGGCGCGATGTGGCGCGGCTCCGGCATAGTTCACACCCGCCAGCAGCACCCGGCCGCGATCGGGTTTGACGATCCCCGTGATGGCATTGACCGTGGTGGATTTCCCGGCGCCATTCGGTCCGATGAGACCCAATATCTCGCCCGCACCGACCGTGAACGACACGTCATTGACGGCGTGCACGCCGCCATAGGACACGGTGAGTTCCTGCACCTCAAGCATGGTCGACCACATCCTTCGACACAGCCACATCTCGATTCGGCGACGCGACCTGGTCGTGCGTCGTACTGGTCGACTCGGGCCGCCGGTCCGGTCGCCCTCGACCGCGCTTGCCGATGCCTCGGAGGCGTTCCCCCAACGCCGGCATGCCACCGGGAAGCCCGATCATGACGGCCATCAGTACCACTCCGAGTACCAGATCGCTCATGCCGCGGGTGTGCGCCAAGGCCTCGGGAACGAGCACCACGAGAGCGGCACCGAACAGGGCGCCCGGCACTGAGCCGGAACCGCCGACGATCACCGCGAGGATCAGCATGATCGACCAGTGCAGTTCGAAGTCCGCCGGTCCGACATGGCTGAGCGTGACCGCAATGAGCGCGCCACCGACGCCGGCAATCGCGGCGCTGACCGCGAATGCCGCGATCTTGCGGCGCTTCACCCGGACGCCGCTGGCCGAGGCCGCATTCGGGGCGTCCCGCAGCGCGACCCACACCCGACCCAACCGCGACCGCACCAGGATGGCGACTATGGCGGCGACGATGACCAGCCCAGCAACCGTCAGGTAGTACACATCGCGGTCCGTGGAAAGGTGCACGCCGGGCATCTGCGGGAGCGGCACGCCGATCCCGGTCGGGCCACCGGTCACGTCGTCGAACTGGAGGATGATCTCGGTGGCCATGTAGGTCAGGAACAACGTCGCCACCGCGAGGTAATAGCTCGACAGTCGCAGCGTGGCCCATCCGACGATCGCGCCCAACGCAGCAGCGCCGGCGGCCGACAGCAGCACCGTCAACGGGAAGCTCAGGCTCGGGATCCTGCCGATGAGCAGAGCCGTGATGTACGCCCCGACTGTGACGAACGCGCCGTGACCCAGCGAGAGCTCGCCGACCCAGCCCATAAGGAGCCCCAACCCGATGACGGCCACCGCGGTCGAGAGCACCACCGCGTAGGTGACCATCGAAAACGGGTGCGGAATAAACGGCAGCACGATCAAGAATCCGGTCAGGATCGCCGCGCCTATCCACACGCTGGGCCGCCGCCACGACCCGGGAATCGGAAGCGCCGGGTGGGATCGATCGCCCCCGCTCTCCGGCACGATGATTTCCTTCGCACCGACCAAACCGGAAGGACGCACGACCAGCAGCACCAGAACGACGACGAGAATGATGGTGTTCTTGAATCCCGAATCCACGAAGGTGGTGATTCCGGACGACGCGACGCCCAGTACCAGCGAACCGACGACCGCGCCGATCGGGCTTCCGAATCCACCGAGGACCAATGCGGCGAAACTCTGGATCATGATGGTGGTCATGACGCCGTGATCCAGTTGTAGGAACGCGCCGACGAGTACGCCCGAGAGTGCCCCGAGGGCCGAACCGATGAACCACACGATCATCGATGTTCGCTTTTCCGAGACGCCGAATGTCCTTGCAGTCATGCTGTCCTGGCTGAGCGCCCGCATGTTCAAGCCCATGCGAGTGCGGTGCAGCAGGAAGAACACCACCGCGAGGGCGAGCCCTGAGATGGCGATGATGTACAGCCCCATGCCTGTGATCGCCACGCCGCCGATCTTCACGGACCAGTTGAAGACGGTCGGCGCCGCCTGCACTTGTTCACCGAACAGGTTCCTATTGACCCATGCGAGAGCAAAACTGAACCCGAGGGTGGCTACCGACTTCTCGAAAGCCGAAGCCGTCCGCATGAACATGGTGATAATCCCGCCGAGCAGAGTTCCTGCGAGCGCGCCCAACAGAACGGCAATCAGCACCGCGGGCACATAGGGCAGTCCCATCTCGCTCGTCAGCTGCCACGAAAGGTATCCCGCCGTGGTTGCGATGGCGCCCTGCCCGAAGTTCAGGACATTGGTGGTGCGAAAAATCAGGACTACGCCGAGCCCGACAACCGCGTACAGCATCCCTATGACTAGGCCGTCATAGACAGTTTGGAAAATCGGCACGCTTGCTCCAATTCGATGCGATTTGTGGGCTCGGCGTAGTCCTGGCCCTGTTTGCTACTCCATTCCGGGGAATGTGGTGAATTCGGTGACGGCCTTGTAGTGCTTACCGTCCCAGACATAGACCCGGCCCTTTGATGAGCCGAAGTGACTGTCCGCCGAGTATCCGACGTCCACCGCGGCGCCCACCGTCACACCGGACAGCGACTGCAGGGCGTCCGTCAGCGACTGACAGGTCAACGGATCGCCACCGTCCGTTGCCGCCTTGATCGCCTGTTCCAGCACGAGGGCCTCCGACCAGCCCTGCACCGCGAGATCCGGATCAGCCTTCGGGTACTTCGCGGTGAACCGTTCGATGAATGCCGCCACCTCCGGATCGCCATCGTTGCGCATCTGTTGGAAGTTGCTCAGGAACGCCCGGCCGGCAAGGGAGGGTGTGCTTGCCATTTGGTCTTCCGCGTACTTGCCGAAGAGCCCGCTCTGCACGGCCCACAAGCCGGAGTAGCCGGCCTCCTCGGCGGCCTTGATGATGTTCGTTGCCCCGGGGATCGCCCAGGCGAATACGGCGTCCGCTCCCGAATCAGCGACCTTCCGGCCCAACGGGGCGTAATTCGTTTCCGAGGAGTCGTAGCCGATGTCGGCCACTACCTCGATGCCGAGACGCTTGGCGGCGTCCACGACGCCCTTTTGCCCGGCTTTGCCGTAGTCGTCAATAGTGTGCAGAACTGCAACCTTCTTCACCTGATGCTCGTTGACCAGGTAGTCAGACAGTTGAGCAACGAGGGCCCAATACGGCGGATACCACCCGAACACGTACGGGGGTATGGGCTGTCCTGCCGGGAAGAAGATGTCGCTGTTGGCGTAGGGGAAAAGGGTGAGGACATTGTTGTCCAGGATGAACTGCTTGGCGGCGTTGTTCGGGCCTGACCCGTACGGCATGAAAAGTGCAAATACCTTGTCGTCATTCCACAGTGTCCGCGCTGCGCCCACAGTCCGCGTCGGGTCGGCGCCGTCGTCCACCATCGTGTATTTGATGGTGTACCCGTTGATGCCGCCCTTCTCGTTCATCTCCTGGAAAGCCAGTTCGGCGCCATCACCGGGACTCGAACCGATTCCGGCAAGAGGTCCCGAGCGCGGGGCCCAGGCACCCAAATGGATCTCCTTGGCATCGCTGATGCCCTGCGTGGTGCACGCGGCGTCACCGGAACCTGCGTCACCGGATCCGCTCTGGCTGGCGCCGTCGCTAGTGGTGGCTGCCGCAGTACCGCTCTCGGTGCTTCCCGACGATGACCGTTCGGTCGATCCGGAATCCGAGTTGCCGCAGGCGGCAGCGGCGATCAACGCGCCGACCGTTGCGGCGATGCCGACCGCTCTCGCTAGTTTTCCCATGTGATGGCTTTTCCTTTCGGTGTGTTGTTAGTCGACGGATTCGACGAATGGTGCGATGGAGCGAAGCGATGCTCGGTCACCTGGTTCGTTATTGCTTCGACTGCCTTCATGTCCGAACCAACCGCAACATCGCAGACTGGTTACGTCCGGTGATCACGCGAATGTGCTCCGGTTCGTCGGGCGGGCAGGACTGCCCCCAGTCGGCATACAGTGGACCGCCCTGCAGGTCCGCCAGTTTGCTCGGCGAAGCGACGACCACCAGGTCCTCTGCGCGCAGGCGATTTCCGACGCCGTCGGTGACCTGCTGGTTCCCACGGCCGAGCAGGAACCCCTGCCCCCCGATCGGGGAGAGCAGGACCTTGATATCCCGGTCTCGGGTGAGGCCCCGAATATCCTCCGCGGTGGCGTCGGCCGCGACGATCTGGCCGGCGTCGACGACGTCGACGCCCAGCAGGCTGGCCGGCAGTCCCCACTGCGCTGAGATCTGCTGTACGGTGCGCCCCGGCCCGAGCAGCCACACGGAGGTCGGATCGAGCTGACGCAGAGCTTCGTCTGCGATGCCCGAGATCGCGTCCGACGACGGGACGGTCGATCCGACCTTTCGGCCCGACACCACCGACGGCGCGGCGATGGTGGTCGCCAGGCCGTAGAGACGGGAGTCGACGATCCCTCGTCGCCGCGAGTCTTCGTCGAGATCGACGACTTCGGCGCTCGTCGTCTCTCGGCGCTCGATCCACTGCCGGACGGCAGCCGCGGTGCCCGCCGCACTGCGCCCGAAAACCGCGGACTGCATCTTGACGCCTGCCGGCACGCCCACCATCGGGATATCGCCGGAGAGCCCGGACAGCACATCGCGGGCAGTTCCGTCACCGCCCGCGAAGACCACCAGGTCGACGCCCAGCCTCGCCATCGCGGCGGCAGCGGCCGTGGTCTCCGCGGCCGTGGTGTGTGCGACCGTGGTGTCCGCGGCGGCGGCACCGCGCACCGACGAGCCCTCCCGTGCGCAACGGCGGAGCGCCGGCGTGCCCAACGGTGCCCCGACCTGCCGCGTGACATCGCAAGGAAGCGCGGCGTGTACCAAGTCGTCTTCGCCCATCGATCCCGGCGCCGCCAGCCAGTTGACGGTCGAAGCCGCGGCACCCATCGCGCGGAGGAACTGCCGCGTCAGCGGTCCCGCGCGCCGCGTGCTACCGAGGCTTTCGGCACGGCGCCAGGTGTCTTCCCCGTCGGTGCCATGCAGCCCGGCCGGCCCACCGAGGCCGGCGATCGGATTGACGATCAATCCGATTCTGCGCGATTCATCGAAGACCTTCATCAGCGGTGATGTGCTCTCGTGGGCCGCGGGCGGGCGGGCGTGTCGACGGTTGGCTGCCACCGTGGGAAAGCCGGCATCGATTCCCTGAGGTACTTCCGCCGATAGGCTCGCCAGGACGGGACCCACGTATCCGGATCATTCATCGAGTCGTGGTCGATTTGGCCGATCGAGCTGCGGTGCGGGGCGCTGCGCAGCAACTCCGGATCGTTGAGCGCTTCTGCCGCGACATGACGCAATGCCGCGACATACTCATCGAGTTCTTGCTGTGAATAGGACTCGGTCGGCTCGAGGGTGACGGGTTCCGGCACCACATAGGGGTGATGGCTCGTCCAGTAATGGAGGCCGAAGTCTGCGAGGCGCCGGCCGATCTCCCCGCTCGAGATGCCGGTTCGCTCGGTGAGATCCGCCCAGCTGTACCGGGCTTGCTCGATGCGGCGATGTCCCTGCGCGTACGGAAGGCTCACGCCGTCCAGTTCCAGTACCTTGCTGATCAGATAGTTGTTGTTCAGCACCGCGATGTCCGCGACCTGCCGCAGACCGTCCGCACCCAAGGCGCGAATCCACGCGTAGGCGCGAATCAGGTTCGGAATCACCCCGTAGAACGGGCGATTCGCCGCGATACGTCGAGAATCCGGCGCGTCGAACCCGTATTGGCCTGTTTCGTCCAGGATGACGCGCGGCCCCGGGAGGAATGGCTCCAGTTCATCGGTGACACATACCGCTCCGGCGGCCGGCCCCCCGCACGCATGCGGCGTCGAGAACGTCTTGTGCAGATTGAAATGGCACAGGTCGAAGCCCGCTTTGCGTGCGCTGGTCACGCCGAGCAGTCCATTGGCGTTTGCCTGATCGTAGACACACAGCGCCCCGACCTCATGCGCTGCGCGAACCCACTCGGCGATCGCCGGATTGAAGATTCCGGTGTCTTCCGGGTTGGTGATGAACAGCGCGGCGGTCTTGTGGCTCAGCGTTGCCTTCAGCGCGTCGAGATCCGGATAGCCATTCTTGTCGGGGTACAACGTGACGACGTCATAACCCGCCGTTTTGGCGACTGCAGCATTGGAGGGGTGAGAAAATATCGTCGTCACGATCTCGGTCCGCTGGCCATCCTCGCCGCGGTCCCGATGAAACGCTTTCACCAGACTGACGTTGGTGTAAATAGCGGCCGATCCCGCCCCGGCATGCAGACTCACCGCTGCCATTCCGGAGATCTCGGCAATCATCTTTTCGAGCTGATGGATGATCTCGAGCACGCCTTGCACCGTGCCTCGATCTTGTAATGGATGCAGCGCCGCTGCCTCAGGGGACGAGACAAAGCGTTCGTTGATTTTCGGACTGTATTTCATGGTGCACGTGCCTTGGCCGATATCGACGTTGACATCTGCGCCGAGCGTTTCCTGTGATAGCCGGAGAAAATGACGGAGCACCTGAGGTTGTGCTACTTCGGGAAGCCCCGGGGCTTCCGACCGGCGCAGGCCCTTGATTTTCTCGTCCGGGCCTTCGGCAAGTGCCGCTTGCATAGCGGGAGTGACTCCCGGCAGGTGAATACCGCGCTGGCCGCGTTCGGAGAGGGAAAAAATGAGTGGTTCGTTCCACCGGGCTGCATGGTAGTCCCGAGCGGCACCGGTCGAAGCGTCGTATCCCATGCGGGCGCCGAGACGCTCATCCATGGGCGGTTCCAATGTTGCGGTCATCGAAGGATACTCCGCACTTCGCTCACGAAATGGTCGATATCGTCTTGCGTATGTTGCTCGGTCACACACACCAATCCCACTTGGCCCGCGTTCATATGCTGGGTCATATCGACTGGCCCGTAGATTCCGCGTTCCAACAGACTGCGGGCGAGACCGTTGATGGTGATGTCGGATTTTTCAATTCGGATGATGAACTCGCGCCAGTGCGGCGATTCAGCGAACGGAACGGTGACACTTTCCACCTGACCGATTTGTTGCATGGCGTAACGAGTACGGGCAGCTACTCCGGCTCCTAATTCCGACAAGCCCACTGGCCCCATTAATGAGAGATAGACGCCGGCAGTAATGCCCCACAACGCTGCCGCGGTTCCCACCCACTCGTTTCCTTGTTCGCGACTTGCCAACGAGGTTCGTTCGTACGCGATGTCGCAGAAGC
>JBIQMQ010000043.1:0-16404 GCA_044463185.1 Nakamurella lactea
TCGCAAACTCGAAAACCGTTCGCGTTTGCGTGATGGTGAGGTCGGGCGTGCAGGTGAGGTCGGGCGTGGTGGTTGGGTCGGGCGTGCCGGCGAAATGGGGCGTGCTGTGAGGTCGGGCGTGGTGGTGAGTTGAGAGCAGCACCGCAGGAGCCCGCTCAGCCGCCGATGTAGCTCATCTCGACGCGGTTCGGCCGGCGCCGCAGCTCCTCGGTGAGCGAGGACCGCACTTCGGAATACCGGTCGTCACGGGCCCGCCAGATGGATGCCATGGCCGTCTCCAGCTCGGCGTCCGTGCATCCGCCGCGCATCAGGGCCCGTAGGTCGTGGCCATGGTCGGCGAACAGGCAGGTGAACAGCTTCCCCTCCGTGGAGATGCGCACCCGGGTGCACGTTCCGCAGAACGGGGCCGTGACCGACGAAATCACCCCGATCTCGCCGCCGCCGTCCACGTAGCGCCAGCGGGACGCGACCTCGCCCACGTACTCGGAGGGCACCGGCTCCAGCGGCAGCACCTCGTTGATGCGCGCGACCACCTCGGCCGACGGAACCACGTCGTCCATGCGCCAGCCGTTGGTGGAGCCGACGTCCATGAACTCGATGAATCGCACCACGAAACCGGTGCCGTGGAAATGCTTCGCCAGAGCGACGATGTCGTGGTCGTTCAGACCGCGCTTCACGACAACGTTGATCTTGATCGGGCCGAGGCCCACCGACTGCGCGACGTCGATCGCGTGCAGCACCTTGGACACCGGGAAGTTCACGTCGTTCATCGCGCGGAACGTGGCGTCGTCCAGCGAATCCAGCGACACGGTGACCCGCTTCAGGCCCGCGTCGTACAAAGACTGGGCCTTGACGGCGAGCGCCGACCCGTTGGTGGTGAGCGCGATGTCCACGCCCTCGCCGTCCGGGGTGCGCAACCGCGCGATCTCGGCGATCAGCTCCTCCAGGCCCTTGCGCAGCAGCGGTTCGCCCCCGGTGAGCCGCACCTTGCGCACGCCGTGTGCCACGCCGATCCGCACCAGCCTGGCGATCTCCTCGAAGGTGAGGATCTCGGCCCGGTCGAGGAACGCGAAATCCCGGCCGAAGATTTCCTTGGGCATGCAGTAGACGCAGCGGAAGTTGCACCGGTCGGTCACCGAAATCCGCATGTCTCGCATCGCCCGGCCACGCAGGTCCACCGGCGCGCCATGCGGCGCCGTGTTCCTTGCAGCGACGGCCATATCGCCAGACTAGGCGACCTGTGGCATTCGCACGAAGGGAGCAGTTCTTCCGAACCCCGAGCAGCGGTGAACGGCGTCATATCCGACCGTATTTGCGGCAGCAGGGCCCTAAGGCGATCCGCGGATGCGGATTCGGCATGCTATCTGTTGCGGAGACTCATCGCTCGGTGCATCGTCATGTGAAGCAGGTCACCCCACGTGTCGTAGTAGCGGCGCGTCAATGACCACCCACGCATAGGCCAAGGGAGAGCTCATGGCGACGATATCCGTCAGGGTCGACGGAACGACCTATACCGACGATGTGGAACCGCGATTACTGCTGGTGCAGTATCTGCGCGAACGGCTCGGCAAGACGGGCACCTTGATCGGGTGCGACACCTCGAACTGCGGCGCCTGCACGGTGCTGCTCGACGGGGTGAGCGTCAAGTCGTGCTCGGTGCTGGCCGTGCAGGCCGACGGGCACGAGGTGACCACCATCGAGGGGCTCGCCGGGATGAACGGCGAACTGCACCCGGTGCAAGAGGCGTTCCACCACCAGCACGCGCTGCAGTGCGGCTACTGCACCCCGGGCATGATCATGCGGTCCGTCAGCCTGCTGCGGGAGAACCCACATCCGACGGAGGCGGAAATCCGGGAAGGCTTGAACGGCAACCTGTGTCGCTGCACCGGATACCAGAACATCGTCGCGGCGGTGCAGGAAGCGTCCGAGACGCTGGCCGGCGTCGGCGCCACCGCGGGAGGTGCCCGATGACCACCACCGAAGCGCCCCAGGTCGACGCGCCACAGGCCGAGATCGGCCGCGCTCGCCGCCGCAAGGAGGACCACCACCTGATCACCGGGCGCAGCTCGTTCACCGACAGCCTGGTGCTGCCCGGCATGGTGCACCTGGCGATGGTGCGCTCTCCGCACGCGCACGCCCGCATCGACGCCGTCGACATCAGCGCCGCGAAATCGGCGCCCGGTGTGGTCGGCGTGTGGGCCGGCAAGGACTTCCCGGAGCAGGGCGGCCTGGCCTGCGCCTGGCCCATCACCGCGGACATGAAATCCCCGGTCCGGCTGCCGGTGGCCACCGAGAAGGTGCACCACACCGGCGAGATCGTGGCCGTGGTCGCGGCCCGCAGCAAGGCTGAGGCGGTGGACGCGGCCGAGCTGGTCGCCGTCCAGTACACGCCGCTTCCGGTCGTCACCGACCTGGCGGCCGCGCGCGACGGCAGCGCCCCCGTGATCCACGAGGACCTCGGCACCAACGTCAACACCACGTGGGTGTTCGACTCCGGCGAGGCCGGTACCGGCGGCAACGCCACCGATGCCATCGCAGCCGCCCGCAACGACCCCGACCAGATCGTGATCGAGCGGACCTTCCGGCAGCAGCGGCTGATCCCGGCCTACATGGAGCCCCGCTCCACGGTCTGCGATCCCAACGGCGCCGGCGACCAGATCACCGTCTGGTCCGCGACGCAGATCCCGCACATCCTGCGCACGATCCTGACGCTGTCCCAGGGCATCCCCGAGAATCAGCTGCGCATCATCGCCCCCGACGTGGGCGGCGGCTTCGGCGGGAAACTGGAGGTGACGCCCGAGGAGGTCGTCACCATCATGGCGGCGCGCAAGCTCGGCCGGCCCGCCAAGTACACCGAGACCCGGTCGGAGTGCATGGTCTCCGCGCACCACGGCCGCGACCAGATCCAGCACTTCACACTCAGCGCGCGTAAGGACGGCACCATCACCGGGTTCGACGTGGACCTGACGGCGAACATGGGGGCGTACCTGGCGCTCATCGGACCGGGCATCCCGATCCTCGGGGCGTTCATGTACAACGGCATCTACAAGATCCCGGCGTACCGCTTCTCCTGCACCAACGTCTTCACCAACGAGGTGATCACCGACGCCTACCGCGGCGCCGGCCGGCCCGAGGCGACGTTCGGCATCGAACGGATGATGGACGAGCTCGCCACCGAATTGGGCATGGACCCGATCGAGGTGCGCCGCAAGAACTGGATCGCACACGAGGAGTTCCCGTTCACCACGGTGGCCGGGCTCACCTACGATTCCGGCAACTACGAGGCGGCGACTGCCAAGGCGCTCGAGCTGTTCGGGTACGACGACCTGCGCGCCGAGCAGCAACGCCGCCGGGAGACCAACGATCCGGTGCAACTCGGCATCGGGGTGTCCACGTTCACCGAGATGTGCGGGCTCGCCCCGTCGCGGGTGCTCGGGGCGCTCTCGTACGCGGCCGGCGGCTGGGAGGCGGCAACGATCCGGATGCTGCCCACCGGCATGGTCGAGGTGGTCACCGGCATCTCGCCGCACGGCCAGGGCCATGTGACGGGCTTCTCGCAGATCGTCGCGGACCGGCTCGGCGTGCCGTTCGAGAACGTGAAGGTGCTGCACGGCGATACCAACGTCTCCACCAAGGGTCTGGACACCTACGGGTCCCGGTCGCTGACGGTGGGCGGTATCGCCGTCGTCAAGGCCGCGGACAAGGTGATCGCGAAGGCCAAGACGATCGCGGCGCACATGCTCGAGGCCTCCGAGGAGGACATCGACGTCGAGCACGGCACCTTCACCGTGCGCGGCACGGAGAGCTCGGTGACCATCGGCGACATCGCGCTCGCCGTGTTCACCGGCCACAACCTGCCGGACGGCTGCGAGCCGACGCTGGACTCCGAGGCCGTGTTCGACCCGGAGAACTTCTCGTTCCCGCACGGCACCCACCTGTGCGCCATCGAGGTCGACACCGAGACCGGCAAGTCCACGATCCGCAAGTACGTGGCCGTGGACGACATCGGCACGGTGATCAACCCGCTGCTGGTGGACGGTCAGGTGCACGGCGGCATCGCCCAGGGCGTGGCGCAGGCGCTGTACGAGGAGGCCATGTACTCCGAGGACGGCCAGCTCACCTCCGGCACGTTCGTGGACTACCTGGTGCCCAGCGCGGCGGACCTGCCGCACTACACCACGGACAAGACGGTGACGCCGTCCACGTCCAACCCCCTGGGCGTCAAGGGTGTCGGCGAGGCCGGCACCATCGCCTCGACCCCGGCCGTGGTGAACGCCGTGCTCGACGCCGTTCGTCCGTTCGGCGTGGCCGACGTCCAGATGCCCATGACGCCGGCGCGGGTGTGGGCCGCCATTCAGCGAGCAGAAGGCACGAGCAGCACGGGAGGTGCGGCATGATCCCCGCGACATTCGACTACGTCGCCCCGACGACCTTGAGCGAGGCACTGGCGGCGCTGAGTGAGGGCGGTGACGACGCCAAGGTGCTGGCCGGCGGCCAGTCGCTGATGCCGGTGCTCCGGCTGCGCATGGCCGCCCCCGCCCTGCTCGTCGACCTGGGCAAGGTGGCCGAGCTGCGGGGGGTGCGGCAGGAGGGCGACCAAATCGTGGTGGGCGCCATGACGTCGCACCACGACGTGATCAGCGATCCGCTGGTCCGCCAGCACCTGTCGCTTCTGGCGAAGACCACCGAGCAGGTCGCCGACGCGCAGGTCCGCTACCGCGGAACGCTGGGCGGAGCGCTGGCGCACGCCGACCCGGCCGGCGATCTGGGTGCGGTGACGGTGGCCCTGGATGCGCAGATGCACATCGCGGGACCGGGCGGCACCAGGACGGTCGCGGCGGCGGACTTCTTCACGGACTACTTCACGACGGCCCTGGCCGAGAACGAGATCCTCACGGCGATCGCGTTCCCGTCCTATGCCGGCTGGGGTGCCCACTACGAGAAGTTCCACACCGTGTCGCAGGCGTGGTCCACGGTCGCGGTCGCGGCAGCGGTGCTGGTGGCCGGCGGGACGGTGACCGCGGCGCGCGTGGCGCTGACCAACATGGGCCCCACCCCGATCCGTGCCCGCGCGGTGGAGCAGGCGCTGGAAGGTGGACCCGCCACGGATGACGCCGTTCGCGCCGCCGCGCAGGCGGCGACGGAGGGCACCGACCCGGTGGACGATGCGACGGCCCCTGCCGAGTACCGGTCGCACTTGGCGCGGGTGCTCACGTCGAGGGCGGTGCTCGCCGCGGCGCACTGATGCGGGTCAACGAGGGAGAGCAAGAACGAGGAGGGTTCCGAGTCGGAATGACTCGGGACCCTCCTCGTTGTTCGCGAACCGACTACCGGGCCAGCGCGAACGCCAGGCGGCCGAAGGCGCGCTGACGTGCGACCGACGGCTCGCGGCGGTCGGCCAGGATGTCGATCAGGATCGGACGCAGTCCCATCCGGGTCGCGGCCTGAACCACGACGGCGGCGGTGTCCTCGTGGGCGTCGATTCCGTCGCGCTCGACGGCGAAGCCCCAGTCCATCAGCTTGTCGGCATCCAGCGTCTCGACGGTGGTGTCGACCGGGCGGGGTGCGGTGGCTGTGATGGTCATGGCGGCCTCCTCGAAAAGTCGTGGCACCGGGAGGGTTTCCCCGTGCGATAGCTTCAGAGTAGGAAGCGCTAATCAGTAGGTCCAATAATGACTGGTTCTGCTGATGATAAGCTGACGTTATGAATGCCCGGGACCAGCGCAAACGCCTGACCACCAGCAATACCGGTGTGGCGGCTCTCACCACGGCCCCGGCGCCTCGGCAATCCGCGCCCGCGACACCCCGGCACGCGCCGCACCACCACCCCGAACCGATCCGGGTGCGCGACCTGGACACCCGGCTGCTGCTGGCCTTCCGCGCCGTCGCCGTGGAGGGCACGTTCGGGCGCGCCGCGAGCCGGCTCGGCTACACCCAATCCGCCGTCAGCCAACAGATCGCCGCGCTGGAATCGGTGATCGGTGAGCCGCTGTTCGAACGGCACGGCGGCCCCAAGCCCGTCACGCTGACCCCCCTGGGCGGCGTGCTGCTGGAGCGGGTGCGGGAGCTGCTCGGCGTCCTCGAGGCCATCACGACGGACGTCGCCAACTACCGCTCCGGCGACCTGGGCCGCATCGACGTCGGCACCATCCAATCCATCTCCACCGCGTTGTTGCCCACCATCCTGCGCCGGCTCAAGGCCGAGCGGCCCGGTCTGGACATGCGCCTGCAGGAGCACTACGAGGAGACCGAGCTGGTGGAGGGCGTGGCCAGCGGCGACCTGGACGTGACGTTCCTGGTGAACGGCAACGCGCCGACCATCAAGCGGGTGGACATCCTGACCGACCCGTTCGTCGTGGTGGCCCGCGCCGAGGACGTCGGACCCGGCCCGGTGTCCATGCAGCGGCTGTCCGCGGGCCCGCTGATCGGCCAGATCGCGAGCACCTTCCAGGACGAGCTGGACGCGAAGCTGCAGGCAGCGGGGTGCGACACGGACTACGTGTTCCGCAGCGCGGACAACGGTGTGGTGGTGTCCATGGTGCGGGCCGGGCTGGGCTTGGCGATCCTGCCGCGGCTGGCCCTGCATGGGGAGCTGACCGATCCTCGGCTGGCGATCCGCACCCTGGACCCGCCGCTGCCCGCCCGCGTAATCCGGCTGGCGTGGCGCCGCGACCGTCAGCTGTCCCCGGCCGCGGCCCGGTTTCGGGACCTGGCCATCGACGTGGCCGCGGAGCTCGGCCAGCGGCACCCGGTTCTCGCGCCGTAAGGCCTGCGCGGTGCGCTGCCGCCGAGCAGGTCGCCGCCCGCAGCGGTCTCCCGTTCCAGAAATCCGGCAGGCATGACGCCCCCCGCGCCGCCCACGGCGATGGCTCAATCCGAAAATCTGCGAGCATGACGTCGCCCGCGGCGGAGACCCGCCCCGGGGCAAAAGGCCAGAAAAACGCCGCCAGCTCGACAATCCTAAGGAGGAAGATTCTGTAGTCCAGCGGATACACTCAGTGGCGAAAAGCACACAAAGAGCGCGTTACGGGCGAAGGAAGCCCTGACTCGAAACGGGAACGGCGACAAGGATATGGCGACGACGCGGGCGGGGCGCTCCGCCTTGGGCGTTGCCGACACCGGATTGCCGTTCCACGTCACCCGGTTCCGCTCGCGGTTCGACGATCCGGAGCGGGAGAAGCGCTTCACTCTCCAGCAACTCCCGCTGCAACGCCGGTCCACGTTGGCGGCCGTGGTCGTCATGGCACTCCTGACGCTCGGGCAGATCCCGCTGTCCCGCGTCGCGGGCGGCCCCGCCACCAGCACCGAGGCGTGGGCGCTGGGCATCGCCGCGGTCGTCGGGCTCGCTTTGGCGGTCGCGATGTCGTCCGATCGCACACCGTCGGTGACGCTGGGCCTGATCTCGGCCGCGGCCATCCTGGTCCCCGGCATGGCCGCCGTGGTGATCGCGGCCGGTGCCGAGATCGGCGCCCAGACCATCCTTCTCGTGGCCGGCGGCGTGATCGTCGTCTACTTCTCCTCGCGGCTGGACCTGCTTGCCAGTGTCGCGACAGCGGTGGCGTACTCGGGAATCACCATCACCGCATGGCTGCTGGTGGGCGGCCCCGTGCAGTGGGCGGATGTGGTGTACACCCTGGTCGCCACGGCACTGGCGCACTTCGCCGGGATCGCCGAGGCGCGGCGCGTGCACCGGGAACTCCGGTCGTCGTTCGCGCAGCGCGAGGATCTGCGGCAGCTATCGGCCATCGACGTGTTGACCGGGCTGGCCAACCGGCGGGCGTTCGACGAGCGGCTGGCGGCCGTGTGGCGCGGCTGGGTCACCACCGGCCGCACCCCGACCGTGCTCATGCTCGACATCGACCACTTCAAGAAGCTGAACGACACGCTCGGCCATCAGGCCGGCGACGTCGCGCTGCGCATGGTTGCCGAAGCCATCCGCGGTTGCCTGCGCAAGGGCAGCGACCACCAGGTGGCGCGGTACGGCGGCGAGGAGTTCGTGGTGCTGCTGCCGGCCGAGGATCACCGGGTGGCGCACGCGATCGCGGAACGGATCGGCGCGGCCGTGCGTGGCGCGGGCATCGAGAAGGCTGTGATCTCGCGGCGGTCGACGATCACGGCCTATGGGATGCCGCTGACCATCAGCGTCGGCATCGCGTCGGCCCGGGCCACCATGACGGCGCCGCAGGATCTGGTGGACGCCGCCGACCGGGCGCTCTACCGCGCCAAGCGCGACGGCCGTGACTGCGTGCGATGCGAGGATGACGATATGGCCGCGGTGTCCGCGCGTCCGTGACCTGGGCACAATCCCGCTCAAGCGTGTCGCCCGCCGGCCGATCGTGGTTACATAATGTAACCGAAAAGGTACGCGATGCTACGATTGTCGCGGCCGGGTGCCACGGATGGCACGGCGAAAGGTGTCTGCCGTGGAACTAGCACGACCGCCCCTCACTCGCTGGACCGCGCAACTCAAAGACCGTGACCAGGAACAGCGATTCCTGGAGTACAACCTCTTCTCGCAGCGCCGCACCGCGCTGGTCACCCTCATCGCCATCCTGGTCGTCAACGCCGCCGCGTTCTTCTCCGGCCTGCTGACCCACGACGAGCCGCCGTCCCCGCTGCGCATCGTCGCGCAGGTCACCGGAACCGCCGTCGGCGTCGCCCTCGTGATCGCGATCGCCCGGGAACGGCGTCACCGTTGGCTGTTCCACCTGGTCTCCGGTGGTGTGCTGGCGATGACCGCCCTGGTCGCCATCCTGCTGACGACCGGGCCGAACATGGGGTTTCGCGGGGCCATCCTGGTGGTGGGCGGGGTCGCGGTCATCTACCTGACGGTGCCGCTGCAGCTCGCGGTCGTCACGACCCTCGCCCTGCTCTACTCGGCGGTCACCGTGCCCATCTGGCTGGTGGTCGCCGCCGGCGACGCGCAGGTCGACATCGCGTACACCGCGATGACGCTCGCGCTGGCGCACGTGCTCAGCGTGACCGAGGCCCGGCGGGCGCAGCGCGAGCGCCGGGTGCTGTTCGCGCAGCGAGAGACGCTGCTGGCGCTCTCGTCCGTGGACCCGCTGACGGGATTGCTCAACCGCCGCGCCGCCGACGCCGAGCTGTCCCGGGCGTTCGCGCGCTGGCGGCGGGGCGGGGTGCCGCTCTCGCTGCTGATGGTCGACATCGACCACTTCAAGAAGCTCAACGACACCCAGGGGCATGTGGCCGGGGACCACGCCCTACGCCTGGTTGCCGACGTGATCCGGTCGGTGATGCCGCCGCGCCCGGGGCAGGTGGCCGCGCGATACGGCGGCGAGGAGTTCATCTGCCTGCTGCCAGGCGTCGACGCGGCGCAGGCCACCGTCGTGGCGGGGCGGATCCTGGCCGGCGTGC
Source organism: Nakamurella lactea (assembly GCA_044463185.1). GTDB lineage: Bacteria > Actinomycetota > Actinomycetes > Mycobacteriales > Nakamurellaceae > Nakamurella > Nakamurella lactea_A. The sequence goes on from JBIQMQ010000043.1 coordinate 9,379, forward strand.
GCCGCATCGGCATCCCGCTCACCGCGGAGGCCGTCGCCGGTGCGGCGGGCATTGCGGGCGCTCGGGGCCGGACCATTCTCACGGTCAGCGCCGGGGTGGCCGCCGCTTCCTCAGTGACCACCAGCGCCGAGGCATTGGTCCAGGCCGCCGACCGGCAGCTCTATCGCGCCAAGGGCGACGGCCGCAATTGCGTCCGCACCGAACCGGGCGGCCTGGCCGCACAGGGCCCGGACGAGGGCGGCGTCATACACGTTTTCTAACCGCACATGCGGACTGTACAATCAATCTATGACGCATTTTCGGATCAGTCAGGCGGCGGCGCTGCTCGGCGTGAGCGACGACACCGTCCGGCGCTGGGTGGATTCCGGTGCGCTCACCGCGGACACCGACGAGTCCGGTCGCATGGTGCTGGACGGCGCGGCGCTGTCCGAATTCGCCCGGCGGCATGCCGATACGCCGCCGGACCCGTCGACCGTCGCCCGCAGCGCGCGCAACCGGCTGGTCGGCCTGGTGACCGCCATCAAGATGGACACCGTCATGGCGCAGGTGGAAATACAGTGCGGGCCGCACCGGATCGTGTCGTTGATGAGCTCCGAGGCGGTGCGCGAGATGCGGCTGGAGGTCGGCTCGCTCGCCGTCGCCGTCGTCAAGGCCACGCAGGTCATCGTCGAGACCCCGCACGACAAGTAGCCATGCGTGCAGTGGTGCGCCGGCGCGGCGACAGCGGGGTGGCGACGGTGCGCGCCCTTGTCGGACCGCGCGCCGTCGTCGGGCTGCTCGCCGTCGCGGCACTGGCGCTGGCCGGCTGCGGCGGTAACGGCTCGCGCGACGAGGCGACGCTGACGGTGTTCGCCGCCGCGTCGCTGAAGGCGCCGTTCGACCAGCTGCGCACCGTCTACCTCACGCAGCACCCCGACGTGGACTTCCCGGAGATCAGCTACGACGGCTCGTCGACGCTGGTGGAGCAGATTCGCCAGGGCGCGCCGGCCGACGTGATCGCCTCGGCCGACGAGACAAACATGGACAAGGTTGCCGACCTGGTGACCGGCCGGGTCGATTTCGCGACGAACACCCTGCAGATCGCCGTCGCCCCCGGCAATCCGAAACACATCACGTCGCTGGCCGATCTGGCGAAAGACGGCGTGGTGACGGTGATCTGCGCACCCGAGGTGCCGTGCGGCGCGGCATCCCGCGCGGCGCTGGACGCGGCCGGGGTGACGCTCCGGCCGGCCAGCGAGGAGGAGAGCGTGAAGGCCGTGCTCACCAAGGTCGCCAGCGGTGACGCCGACGCCGGCCTGGTGTACGCGACCGACGTGAACACCTCCGACGGCGCCGTGACGGGCGTCGACTTCCCGGAAGCCGCGCAGGCCGTCAACACCTACCCGATCGCGGTGCTCGCCGACTCGGACAATCGCGCGGCCGCCCAGGCATTCGTCGACCTGGTGACCAGCGACGAGGGGCAGCGGGTGCTCGCGGCGGTGGGCTTCGGTGGGCCATGACGGAATTCCCCGATAGTCGCGGACGCCCGAGGTGGCGCTCGGGCGAAACTTCGGGTGCCCGAGCCTTAGGGACCCAAGGCCCCGGCACCCTAGGACCCAGCGCCCCAGGCCCCGGCACCCCAGCCTCAGGCGCCCGAGCCTCAGCGATTCGGCGCCGCGAATCGCGCGGACCCACGCCGCGCCTGCTGTACGTACCGGCGATCGTCGCGCTCGCCTTCCTCACGCTGCCGGTCGCCGCGCTCGTCACCCGGGCCGACTGGGCGTCCGTCCCCACCGCCATCACCTCGCCCGCGGCGATCTCGGCCCTGCTGCTGTCCGTGAAGTGCGGCCTGGCCGCCGTGGCGTTGTGCCTGCTGCTGGGCGTGCCGCTGGCCCTGCTGCTGGCCCGGCACGACTCCGCGCTGACCCGCGGAATTCGCGCGCTGGTCACCCTGCCCCTGGTGATGCCCCCGCTGGTCGGCGGCATCGCGCTGCTCTACCTACTCGGGCGTCGGGGCCTGGCCGGGCAATACCTCGATCTGTGGTTCGGCATCACCATCCCGTTCTCCACGGTGGCCGTGGTGATCGCCGAATCCTTCGTCGCCATGCCGTTCTTGGTGATCGCCGTGGAGGGCGCGCTGCGCACCGCGGGCACCGCCTACGAAACCGTCGCCGCCACCCTCGGTGCGGGCCGCTGGACCGTGTTCCGCCGCGTCACGCTGCCGCTGGTGCTGCCAGGCCTGGCCTCTGGCACGGTGCTGTGCTTCGCTCGGGCGCTCGGCGAATTCGGCGCGACCGCGCTGTTCGCCGGCAACGCCGCGGGCGTCACCCGCACGATGCCGCTGCTCATCTACACCAGCTTCAACGGTGGCGGCGCCGACCAGGACGCGGCGATCGCGCTCTCCCTGCTGCTGGTCGTCGTGGCCATCGTGTTCCTGCTGGCCCTCCGCGGCTGGCGACCGGAGGTGAAGCGGTGAGGGCGCGCGAAGCGGACGGCGCGGCGCCGGCGGCCGCGGGGTCGCCGACCGCCGAGCGCCGCGAACCAGCTGCGGCGCTGGACGTCGACGTGCGGCTGCGCCGCGCGAACTTCACGCTCGACGTGGCCCTCCGCGCCGAGCCGGGCGAGGTCGTGGCCATCCTCGGCCCGAACGGCGCCGGCAAGTCCACGCTGCTCGGCATCGTGGCGGGGCTGCTGGCCCCGCACGAGGGTCGCGTCATGCTTGGTGGCCGCACCCTGACCGGCGACGGCATCCTGGTGCCGCCGGAGCGGCGCCGGGTCGGCCTCATGGGTCAGAACCCGCTGCTGTTTCCGCACTTCACCGCGGTGGAGAACGTCGCCTTCGGGCCGCGGGCACAGGGCGCGACCAGGGCGACGGCCCGTGCCGACGCGCGAGACTGGCTGGCCCGGCTGGGACTGGCGCAGTTCGCGGATCGCAAACCCGCGCGGCTCTCGGGCGGGCAGCGACAGCGGGTGGCGTTGGCCCGGGCGCTGGCCGCGCGACCCGAGCTGCTGCTGCTCGACGAGCCGCTGGGCGCCCTGGACGCGCAGACCGCCCCCGAGATTCGGCACGTGCTGCGCACGCACCTCCGTGCGGCGTCCCTCACCACGTTGCTGGTGACACACGACGTGCTGGACGCGGCGACGCTCGCCGACCGGGTGGTCGTCCTGGCGGACGGCTCCGTGGTCGATAGCGGGCCCACCACAAGGGTCCTCGCGGCGCCGCGGTCGCCGTTCGCGGCGGCATTGGCCGGGCTGAACATGATCACGGGCATGACGCAGTCCGCGGCGCAGCCGGGGTCCGTCGTCGCGGTGGCCGGGGGCGCGGAACGCGACGCGCCTGCGGTGAGCGGCGTCGCCGCCGAGCCGATCGGGTCCGGCGACGCCGCGATCGCCGTCTTCCCACCGGCGGCCGTCGCCGTCTACCTGGAGCCGGCCGGTGCGGGCAGCCCGCGCAACACCTGGCCTGCCACCGTCGTCGCGCTGGAACGCGGCACGTCCGCCATCCGGGTGCGGGCCCGGCGGCTGCGCGACGGCGACGCGCGCGACACGATTGCCGGTCCGGCACCGGGGGAGGGGACCTGGGACGGTGGCCAGGACGGCGAGTCGATCTCGGCCGACCTGACCCCGGCCGCCGTCGCCGAACTCGGCCTGAAACCGGGCATGCTGGTCTATCTGTCGATCAAGGCGAACGAGGTCCGCGTCCACGCCCGCTGACGGGTTTCGACCGCTTCGCTGACGCCCGGCGTGATGGACCTCACGGCGCCGATAACCATTCGATCACCGTCCGGCATCAGCCTGGCTGAATCGATGAAGCCCCCTCGATCCCGGCCGTACTGTCGAATCGTGACCTTTACCGTCGGCTTCGACCTCGACATGACGCTGATCGACCCCCGCCCGGGGATGATCGCGCTGTTCGACGTGCTCAAGGCCGAAACCGGCTACCCGCTGGACGGGGCGGCGTTCGCCACCCGGCTCGGGCCGCCGCTGCAAGACGAGTTCGCCCACTACGGCATCGTCGGAGCCGAGGCCGAGGCGCTGGTCGCGCAGTACCGGGCGCGATACGCGGAGATCGTGATCCCCAAGACGACCGCGCTGCCCGGAGCGCGAGAGGCGCTGGACGCGGTGGCCGAGCACGGCGGCGAGGTCGTCGTGGTCAGCGGCAAGCACGGTCCCAGCGTGCAGGCCCATCTCGACGCCCTCGGGATGGAAGTCCAGGCCGTGGTCGGCGAGCTGTGGTCCACCGGCAAGGCGAAGGCGCTGCGGGAGCACGGCGCGGAGATGTACATCGGCGACCACGTGGGCGACATCGCCGGGGCGCGCGCCGCCGATGCGTTGGCCATCGGCGTCGCCACCGGCCCGATGACCGAGGCCGACCTGACCATCGCCGGCGCCGACGTGGTGCTGGGGGATCTGACGGAATTCGCCGCCTGGCTGGGCAGCTACCTCGCCGCCACCGTGCACTAACTGGCCGCGCGAGCCCGGATGGTCCACACGCGCGCGGGCCGCCCCACTACCGAGCCGCGTAAGGCCTCTCCACCCTGGCACGGACGGTGCCAGTACCCGGCCCGCAGCGGCGGCCAGTACGCTAGACGAGTGCAAGGCCGCATGGCCGCGGTGAGCCGAACGGCCCGCCGGTTCAGCAGCGACACCGACGGCGTGACGCCGCCGCCATGGACCCGAACGAGGAGTACGTCAGTGCCGAGCGGCAAGGTCAAGTGGTTCGACCCCGAGAAGGGGTTCGGGTTCATCGCACCCTCGGACGGTGGCGAGGACGTGCACGTGCGGGTGTCCGCGCTGCCGCCCGGCGTGACGACGCTCAAGCCCGGTCAGAAGGTCGAATTCGGCGTGGCGGACGGGCGCCGCGGGCCGCAGGCACTGCAGGTGCAGCTCGTCGAGGCGCCGCCGACCATTGCTCCGAAGCATCGGCGCTCCGCCGACGAACTGCACGGACTGATCGAAGACCTCATCAAGCTCCTGGAGACGAAGGCTCTGCCCGGTCTGCGGCGCGGCCGCTACCCGGACCGGCCCACCTCCGGCCGCATCGCGGACGTGATGCGCGCCGTCGCCGACGAGTTCGACCAGTAACGTCGCCGCGTGTTAGTCAGGGCGGCGCATCTGCCTTCCTGGCTCACACGCGACGGGTGTTCCGGTGGCGGCCGAGCGTCGGGCGGCGAGCGTCAGGTCCACCGCGGCGAGCGCGTCCGCCGGCCCGATCCGCGGCGTGGGTCCGCCGCCGATCGCAGCCGCGAACTCCGCGAGCTGTGCGTCATAGGGCGACTCACCGCCGAGTTCGACCGTGCGGGTGCCGTCCGGCGTGACGAGTTCCAGCCCGCCTCCCGAATTGGTATGACGTAATTCCCCGGCGTCTCCGACGGCGCGAAGGCTCGTCGTGAACGGCTCGGTGCGGGCCAGCCACCCGCCGGTGAGCTGCACGACCGCCCCCGTTCCGTGCGTCATCGTGGCGACGGCGCGCACCACGCGCGATCCGTCCGTAGTCGCGGTCTCCGTGCGGGCCAGGATCGCGTCGGCCTCGCCGAGAACCCAACGGGCGTAGTCGAAGTCGTGGATCATCTGGTCCATCAGGACGCCGCCGGACAAGGCCTCGTCGTGGAACCAGGCCGGTTCCGGGGCGCCGCCCGTGCGCCGCAGCTCCAGGCGCTGTACCGTGCCGATCGCCCCGTCGGCGATCAGCTCCCGGGCCCGGGCATACGCCGGGAAGTACCGCACCACGTGCGCCACGTGGAGCTGCACGCCGGCGGATTCGGCCGCGACGATGATCGCGGCGGCATCGGCGTGCGTGAGCGCCAGCGGCTTCTCGCAGATCACCTGCCGACGGGCGGCACACGCCCGCTCCGCCAGCGCGCGGTGCGTGCCGGTGGGCGTGCAGATGTCCACGACATCGCAGCGGGAAAGGAGCTCGTCCCACGCGCCGAGCACGCGCGCCCCGTACCCGGCCGCGAACTGCGCAGCCCGTCCGCTGGGCGAGAACACGACCGTCGCCGCCCCGAGCCGCTGCCACGAGGCCAGGTGCGTCTGCGCCATCGAACCGGCACCGACCACGCCGACGGCCAGGCCCGAAGGAACGGTGTGCGACACGGCCCGGCCCGGCTGCGGCGTCATACCTATTCCTGCTGGTCGGAAGACGCGCTGGGGGTGGCGCCGCCGACCGGGTCGACGATCAGCACCCAGGTGCCCACGGCGGGGAACTCGACCCCGCCGTCGGTGGCCGGCGCGGCCGTCAGGCTCTGCACCTCCACGCGGGTGAGCTGCGCGCCGGCGGGCGGGGTGAGGCGGTAGCTGTACTCGGCGCCGGGGGAGAAGACTGCGGTGCGGTCGCCCTGCGCCTCGCCGGCGGCGTCGATGTACGAGAACACCACGACCCAGGGCGTGTCGCCGACCTTCTTCGGCACCTCGATGGTCAGCGGCGTGCCCGGCGAGATCGCGAGATGCGGTGCGTTGTCGTCGTTCTCGCCGCCCGCGCAGCTCAGCTCGCTGCCGCCGGCGGGGCTGATGCAGGTCAGCGCGGCGGGCAGGGCCACCGAGCTCGCCCCGACGGTGACGGTCACCTCGGACACCGAGGCGCCTCGCGAGCACGCCGCCGCCACCAGGGCGACCAGCAGCGCGAGGGCCAGCAGGAGTGCGCGCGGAGCGTGCCGCGCGCCAGGGGCAGCAGTCACCGCGGACCGCCCGCCCTCCGCGTGCGGCGGGTCGGGGCGGCGGCTGGGCGATCCGGCCGGGTCGCCGACGCTGCCGGGGGCCGCTCCGGCCTCGAAGGCCCGCTGGGCTCGTGATCTGAACCCGGTGATGTTGACGAGCGACCCGCACCCACCGCGCCGCCCGTACCGCGCGCGCCGCCCGTACCGCGGGCGCCGCCCGATCGACCCGAGCCCTTCGTCGCGCGCCGCACCAGGTGCCACAGCGCTTCCCAGGACGGTATGAGCGTGCGGCCGAGCCGGACCGCGATGCACTGCGCCAGTCCGCCGAGCAGCAGTAGCCCCACGACGCCGAAGCCGACCAGGTAGACCGAATCCCCGGTGAGCGCCCAGA
>JBIQMQ010000044.1:0-7257 GCA_044463185.1 Nakamurella lactea
GGCGGAGCGGCCCTTCATGCCGTAGCCGACCACGACGGTGTGCCGTTTCACTTTTTTCCTCCAGCGGGCGAACCGCAACTCCTGCCGGCTCCGTTCGGTGAGTGCCTCGATCGTGGTACCGACCAGCACGATCAGGAACAGGAACCGCAGCGGCGTGATGATGATGATGTTGACGAGGCGGGCGCCCTCGGAGATTGGCGTGATGTCGCCGTAGCCGGTCGTGGACAGCGTGACGGTGGCGTAGTAGAAGGCGTCGAGCAGGCCGCTCACGCTGTTCTTGTCGTTATCGCGGTAGCCGTCGCGATCGACGTAGACCAGGACCGCGGTGATCACGATGCAGGCGAGCACGATGATCAGCCGGATCAGGATTGACCGGAACGGGCTTTTCGCGCGGCGCGCCGGCAACTCGACGCGCGGCGCCGTGGATTGGTTGGTGCCTGCCACAGCCGGTCAGCCTACCCGGCCGACGTGCCGATACCCGGCAGCGCGACGAGGGACACGAAGATGACGCCGGTCAGGATTCGGAACCGTCCTGGCCGGCCAGGTACGCCTCGAACTGGGCCGCGATCTCGTCCGCCGTCGGGATCGGCTCCGAGCTGCCCAGCAGCGAGTTGCCGTTGGCGGCCATGAACGCGTCGTACTGCTTCTCCAGGGCGTGCACCACCTCGGCGATCTCGCCGTGCTCGTCGATCTGCTTGGCGAGTTCCGCCCACATGTCCGCGATCGGCTGGGTGAGGGCCTCCGTGGGCAGCGACAGCCCGGCAGCTCTGCCCGCCGCGTCGATCAGCGTGCGGGCCGCGACCGGATAGTCGCTCCGCGCCAAGTAGTGCGGCACGTGCACCGCGAAACCCAGTGCGTCGTGGCCGTTCTGGCCCAGCCGGTACTCCATCAGGCCCGACACGTGACCGGGCACCTCGATGGAGCCGATCCAATGCTGGGTCTCCGGCAGGATCTCCTTGCGGGTCGCGTGGACCGAGGTCCCGGTGGGGCGGGTGTGGGGCACTCCCATCGGGATGGCCGTCAGCGTGATCGTGAGCCGCACCCCGAGCCGCTCGATCACCTGCTGCACCGCGGCGCAGAACTTCTCCCAGGACAGGTCCGGCTCGGGGCCGGCGAACAGCAGGTACGGGGTTCCGGTGTCGTCGCGGAGCCGCTCGATCGTCAGGTGCGGCGTGTCGTAGGCGGTGAAGGCGTTGCCGGAGAAGGTCAACCCCGGACGGCGGGAGCGGTAGTCGATGAGTCCGTCGGCGTCGAACGTGACGACGACGGCGCGGTCCGAAGCGTCCTGCAGCGTCTTCACGGCCCGCTCGACGGCCGATCCGGCATCCACGTAACCGTCCAGCGCCACGATCATGACGGGCGCGGCACCCTCCAGCTCCTCGGCGAGATCCGGGTCGATCTCGTAGAGGTCGTCCGGCCGGCCGCGGAACCCGAGCCGGTTCCGGCGGCGGCCGTCCGGCGCATCCTGTGCTTCGTCCATATAGCCCAGTGTCCCATCGTCCGCCGCAGCCCGCTCGGTGCTTCCGCTGCAGGCGAACACGTTGGGGCCGCTAGCGGAAGACGACGGTGCGCAGGCCGTCCCGCAGCACCCGGTCCTGCAGATGCCACTGCAGCCCGTGCGCCAGCACCGCCCGCTCGATATCCCGCCCGCGGCGCACCATGTCGTCCACCGAGTCGGTGTGGTCGACGCGGATCACGTCCTGCGCGATGATCGGCCCGCTGTCCAGCTCCGCCGTGACGTAGTGGCAGGTCGCGCCGATCATCTTCACGCCGCGGTCGTAGGCCTGGTGGTACGGCCGCGCGCCCTTGAACGACGGCAGGAACGCGTGGTGGATGTTGATCAGCCGACCGTCCCACTGCTGGCACAGCGCCGGCGGCACCACCTGCATGAACCTGGCCAGCACGATCGCGTCGGGATTCTCGGCGTCGGCGAGCTGCCGGATCCGCTCGAACGCGGCCGCCTTGCCCGCCTCGTCGCCTGGCACCGGGACCTGCGCGAACGGCACGCCGAACATGCCGGCCACCGGCGCCAGCGTGGCGTGGTTGGAAATCACCAGCGGGATATCGACCGGCATCTCGCCCGCGTGCCAGCGCGAGAGCAGGTCGTAGAGGCAGTGGCCCTGCTTCGACACCAGCAGTACGACGCGCTTCCGCACGGCGGTGTCGGTGACCACGGCATGGTCGGCGTTCAGCTCGGTCGCGATCTCGCCGAACCGCCGGCGCAGCTCCTCGACGCCGAACGGCAGCGAATCGGCGCGGATCGCCTGGCGGGTGAAGAATCGGTCGGACTCGGGATCGGAGTGGTAGGCGGCCTCGGTGATCCATCCGCCCAGGCCCGCCAGGAATCCGGTGATGCGCGCGACGATTCCGGTGGCGTCGGGGCAGGACAACGTCAGCACATAGCGGCGCAGGTCTGGAGTCACGCGCACCATCGTTCCAGAAATCGGATGTGACGCCGCCCTCGGGTGGGGCGCTGCGCCGCGGGGCCCGGAATCCTGCGCCCGTGTTAGTGAGACCGGTGCATGTGCCTGCGTGGCTAACACGCGCGCATAAGGAGGCGTAAGGGGGAGGGCGCTTCAGGCGAGGCGGGAGCGGGTGTATTCGCCCTCGGCGGCGAAGATGGCGCCGATCTGCTCGGAGATGACGCTCTCCAGCTTGGGGCCGAACATGGGGATCGGCACGGTCGCGGTGCCGTTGACCGCGAGCGTGCTGCCCGTGCCGGCGGGCAAGAGGGCCATGGTGCCCTTGATCGTCGCCGGGGCGCCCTTCACGCTGAGCGAGAAGTCCGCGGCGTAGCCGTCGCCGTCCGCTCGCCACACCTCGGTGCGTTCCGTCACCGGGTCGCCGCCCATCATGGACGACACCATCGACGGCAGCGCGTCCGCCGGGATGGACTGCTGCGTGACGACGGTGGTGACGCCGTCCGCGGTGTCGACGGACAGCACCTTCGGATCGATGCCGCCGCCGGCCACCATCCGGGCCTGCAGGAAATCCGCGTCCGTGATCAGCTTGTATACGGCCGCGGGCGCGGCGGGGAACTCCTCGGTGGCGGTCACGTCGGTGGACATGTATCGGCTCCTTCCGGAATGTGCTGGCGCCGGGCCGGGCCCTGCTGCCCGATGACTGCGGGCGACATTACCCTGAAGCGCGTGACGCACAGCCCCGGACCGGACGCGCCGGTCCTGGCCGACCTCACCTCGATCCGCCTGGGCGGACCGGCGCCGTCGCTCACCGCCGCCACGACCGCCGCCGACCTCGCCGAGATGGTCGGCGCGGCGGACCGAGCCGGCGGCGCGCTGGTGCTGGGCGGCGGGTCGAACCTGGTGGTGGCGGACCGCGGCATCGACCTCCCCGTGGTGAAGGTCGCCATACCGGGCCTGAGCGTGAACGCCGCGACCGGCCAGGTGACGATCGGGGCGGGCGAGACGTGGGACGCCGTGGTCGCGGAACTGGTCGCGCAGGGATGGGCCGGCGTCGAGGCGCTCTCCGGCATCCCCGGTTCGACCGGCGCGACGCCGGTGCAGAACGTCGGCGCCTACGGGGTCGAGATTCGCGACCTGCTGCTGGACGTGCAACTCTACCGGCGCGACACCGGCCGACTGGAGCGCGTACCGGCCGCCGCGCTGCGACTCGGATACCGGAGCTCGGTACTCAAGGGCACCGACCGCGCCGTGGTCACCCAGGTACGGCTGCGGCTCTCGCGCACCCCGCGGCCCGTGCGCTACCCGGAACTCGCCCGGGTGCTCGGCGTCGCGGTGGGCCAGCCCGCCCCGGCGGCCGCCACCCGGAACGCGGTGTTGGAACTGCGCCGCAGCAAGGGCATGGTGCTGGACCCCGCCGACCCGGACACGGCGAGCGCCGGATCGTTCTTCACCAACCCGATCGTCGACGCGGATCGGCTTGCGCAGGTCCGGGCGGCGGTGGCGGCGCGGCTCGGCCCCGATGTGACGATGCCGGAGTACCCGGTGCGCCCCGCCGGGGTCGGGGATGCGCCGGGCGATGCGCCAGGCGATGCGCCGGACGGCACACGCACCAGCGGGGCGACACCCGAGGTGGCTCGGGCCGACTCGAACGCGGTCAAACTCTCCGCGGCCTGGCTCATCGAACGCGCCGGCTTCCCCAAGGGCTATCCGCTGGCGGAGCGGCCCGATGCCGGCATTGCGCTGTCCACCAAGCACACCCTGGCGCTGACCAACCGGGGCGGCGGGACGACTTCGGAACTACTCTCCCTGGCTCACGAGATCCTTGACGGCGTCCGGGATGCGTTCGGCGTGACGCTGCAGCCGGAGCCGGTCCTGGTTGGGTGCGCGCTGCACACGTAAACGACGCGGCCCGGCACGAGGGCTGCGTCACAGCCGCCATGCCTACCGCGGGATGTGATCTGCGTCGCAGTAGGGCGCCTCGACGGTGGCCGCCGACGTCCTTCGAACAGGCGGCCCGTGACGACGGCCGCCTACGCGTGCGCGGGCCGTATCATAGATGACGGTGCGTGCCCGCCCCGCTACTGCGGCATGCGCCAAGACGAAATGGAGAACTCATGATGCGTCGACCCCCCCTCAGGCCGGCACGGCGTCGGTCGGCACTGGCCGCGCGGCTGGCGATGGTGGTTGCGGCCGGCGCGCTGGTGCTCAGCGCCTGCTCCGCTGCCGGCGGGTCGGTCGTCACCGTGACGGAAACCCCCGGCCAGACCTCGGTCGCACAGCCCACCGTGACCGTGCCGACGACCAGCGCCGCGCCCTCCACCTCCAGCGAGGCGGCTCCCAGCACCTCCGCCGCCCAGACCGCCCGCGTCTCGGCGACCCCGGCGTTCGGATCGACCGACGTGGGACCCAACGAACCGATCACGGTGATGTCCTTCCACTCCACGCTCTCCTCGGTCACCATGACCGGCGACGACGGCAGCGTGGTGAACGGCGAGATCGCCGACGGGACGTCGTGGAGCAACACCGACCGGCTGGAATACGGCGTTACCTACACGATCTCGGGCGAGGCAGTCGACACCAGCGGCGCCACCCAACCGTTCGACGGCACCATCGCCACCGTGAACCCGGACAAGACGATGGCTGCCTACATTCAGATCCCCAACGGGGCCAAGGTGGGCATCGCCGCGCCGATCGTGGTGACGTTCGCCGGCCCGGTGTCCGACCGCGCCGCCGCGGAGAAGCAGCTCCACGTCACCGTCAACGACGGTGAGGAGATCGAAGGCTCCTGGGGCTGGATGCAAGACGAGGACATCCAGGGCAACGGCGTCAAGCAATCCCGCGTGCACTTCCGCCCCGCGGAGTACTGGCCGGCGCACACCGAGGTGCACGTCGAGGCGAACCTGTACGGCGTGAACTACGGCAGCGGCTGGGGCCGCGAGGACATCGTCCGCGACTTCACGATCGGCGAGAACATGGTCGTGAAGGCCGATGCCACGTCCTACCGCCTGCTCGTGGTGATCGACGACCAGATCGTGAAGAACTACCCGGTGTCCTACGGCAAGCCCGCGTCGGTCGACGAGGGACGCGCCACGGTCAGCGGGGTGCACATCGTGCAGGACAAGGAAGACGAGAATCCCGACGGTTCGTTCACCATGTGCAACCCGAAGTACGGGTACTGCGGGGTGAAGGAGTACTGGGGAGTCCGGATCAACAACAACGGCGAGTTCGTACACGTCAACCCGCAGACGGAGAAGGCGGGCATCCTCGGCAAGGCCAACGTCTCGCACGGTTGCATCAACATGGGCATGAAGGACGGTAAGGAGTTCTACGACATGGTGTACTACGGGGTGCCCGTGGAGGTCGAGAACACCGGCGTCGACATGACCTACTCCGACTACATCTGGGACTGGAGCGTCCCGTACTCGACCTGGAAGACGTTCTCCGCCCTGTGATCTCACATCTGACGTCGTGAAGCTGATGCCGCTGTGATACGCCCTGCCGTCGCGATACCCGCGCCGATCCGCCAAGCCCCGGTGCGCCCGCCGATCCGGCGGGTGGCCATGCTCTCGGTGCACACCTCCCCGCTGGAGCAGCCGGGGCGGGGCGACGCCGGCGGCATGAACGTCTACGTCGACGCGGTCGCCCGGCGCATGGCGCGGCGCGGCATCGAGGTCGAGGTGTTCACCCGGGCCACGAGCTCCGATCAGCCGCGGCGGATCGAGGCGGAGCCCGGCTACGCGGTGCGGCACGTGTTGGCCGGGCCGTTCGGCGCGGTGCCCAAGGAGGACCTGCCCGGGCTGCTGTGCCCGTTCGCGGCGCAGGTGCTGCGGGCTGCTACGCCGGGTGTGCTGGGTGGGCCGCGCGGCAGGTTCGACGTGGTGCACTCGCACTACTGGCTCTCCGGGCTGGTGGGCCTGCTGGTGCGCGACCGCTGGGGGATTCCGCAGGTGCATTCGGCGCACACGCTGGCCCGCGTGAAGAACGCGGCGCTGGCCGGCGACGACGATCGCCGCGAGCCGCACAGCCGCGAGATCGGCGAGGACGAGATCGCCGCCGGTGCCGACATCCTGGTCGCCCCCACCGATGTCGAGGCGCAGCAGCTCGTGCGGATGTACGGCGCGGATCCGGCGTCGTTGGCCGTGGTGCCGCCGGGCGTGGACGTCGAGGCGTTCACCCCGGGCAGCGACGACTCACGGTCCGCCGCCCGAAGCGCGTGGGGTTTCGCCGAGTATGACGCCGTCCTCGCATTCGCGGGACGCATTCAGCCGCACAAGGGCCCGGACGTCGTGGTGCGGGCGCTGGCCGAGATGCGGCGGCGTCACCCGGAGCGCGCCATCGGGGCGCTGATCGTCGGGGAGGCCTCCGGGTCGGGGCATCGCGAACCGGGCCGGTTGCGCGCACTGGCCGCGTCCATGGGCGTGGCCGAGCACGTGCGGCTGATCCCGGCGCTGCCGGCGTCGTCGCTGGCCGACGTCTACCGGGCGGCCGACGTGGTGGCGGTGCCGAGCTACAGCGAATCATTCGGTCTGGTGGCCTTGGAAGCGCAGGCCTGCGGGACGCCGGTGGTCGCGGCGCGGGTCGGCGGGCTACCGGTGGCCGTGGCCGACGGCGTATCGGGCACCCTGGTGGACGGCCACGTCGCGACCGGGTGGGCCGACGCGCTGGAGGCCATTGCGCTCAATCCGGTGCGCCGCGCCCGGATGTCGGCCGCCGCCCGTCGGCACGCCGAGCGGTTCTCCTGGGATGCCACGGTGGACGCGCTGCTGGACGTTTACCGGCGCGCCGCCGCCCCGGCATGGGCAGGACTCGGGGCCGGAGCGTGATCGCCCGCCGC
>JBIQMQ010000044.1:7357-16374 GCA_044463185.1 Nakamurella lactea
CTGGACGCGCCGTTCCTGCGCGAAGGCGACGACGCGTTCCTGGTGACGCTGCCCGGTGTGCGGCGGCATCGGACTCTCGTGTGGCTCGTCGTCGGCGCGCACGAACTCCTGGTGGAGTCGTTCGTGTGCCGTCAGCCGGACGAGAACCACGAAGAGGTGTACCGATACCTGTTGCAGCGCAATGCTTCTCTGCGCACTGTCGCCTACGCGGTAGATGCGTCGGGCGACATCCACCTGGTCGGCCGACTCGCGCTGGAGGGCGTTACGGCGGACGAGATCAATACGCTGCTGGGCGTGGTACTGGAAACGTCCGACACCGATTTCAACCAGATCCTTGAGCGAGGATTCGCGTCCGCGATCCGGCGGGAGTGGGCCTGGCGGATGTCGCGCGGGGACTCGGTGAAGAACCTGGAAGCCTTCCGGCACCTCATCGGGTCCTGACGTCCGGCCGCGGTGCGGCAGAATGGGCGTCGTGACTTCTACCTTGATCCTGCTCCGCCACGGTGAGAGCACCTGGAATGCGAAGAACTTGTTCTGCGGCTGGGTGGATGCCCCGCTGTCCGAGAAGGGCATCGCCGAGGCGTCCCGCGCCGGTGAGCTGATGAAGGCCGCCGGCGCCACCCCGGACGTGCTGCACACCTCCCTGCTGCGCCGCGCCATCACCACGGCGAATCTGGCGCTGGACGCGATGGACCGGCACTGGATTCCGGTGACCCGGTCCTGGCGGCTGAACGAGCGGCACTACGGGGACCTGCAGGGCAAGAATAAGAAGGAGACCCGCGAGAAGTACGGCGACGAGCAGTTCATGCTGTGGCGCCGCTCCTACGACGTGCCGCCGCCGCCGATCGCCGACGACAACCCCTACTCGCAGGCCGGCGATCCCCGTTACGATCCGGCGGAGCTGCCGAAGACCGAATGCCTGGCCGATGTGGTCGTGCGTCTGGAGCCGTACCTGCGCGGACCGATTGCCGCGGATCTGGCCGCCGGCAAGACGGTTCTCGTTGCGGCGCATGGCAATTCGCTACGCGCCACGGTCAAGCTGCTGGATGGCATCTCCGACGACGCGATCGCCGGCCTCAACATCCCGACCGGCATCCCGCTGCGCTACGAGCTGGACGCCGACTTGAAGCCGGTGCAGGCGGGCGGGGAGTACCTCGACCCGGAGGCCGCCGCCGAAGCCATCAAGGCCGTCGCGAACCAGGGCCGCTGACAGCGGGTATGACGCCGTTCGCCGCTGCCGCGGAATTGCCCCGGACCAGACGGCTCGGCGTGCTTGATGTCGGCTCCAACACGGTGCACTTGCTGCTGGTGGACGCGCACTGGGGGGCACCGCCCACACCGGTCACCTCCCGGCGCTGGACGCTGCGCCTTGCCGAGATGATCGGCGGGGCAGGGGTTCTCGGCGCCAAGGGCACCGCGGACGTCACGGCGGCAGTGTCGTCGGCGGCGGCCAGCGCCCGGGCGCTTCACTGCGAGGAACTCCTCGCGTTCGCGACCTCGGCGATCCGCGATGCCGCCGATTGTGACGACGTGCTGGCCGCGGTCGCGGCGGACACCGGCATCGACCTGCACGTGTTGCCCGGCACCGACGAGGCGCGGCTGACCTTCCTGGCGGTGCGGCGATGGTTCGGATGGAGCGCCGGCAACGTGCTGATGTTGGACATCGGCGGCGGGTCGCTGGAGATCGCCGGCGGCAGGGACGAGCAGCCGGCGTTCGCCCGGTCGCTGCCCCTGGGTGCCGGCCGTCTGCACCGCGCCTGGTTCGCGGATCGCTTCGCAGCACGCCCACCCGGTGCGGAGGCGATGGGCGAGCTGCACGCCCACGTGGCGCGCGAACTGGCGCCGGTGGCCGGCGAACTCGTGGCGGCCGGCCCGTTCGGCCGCGTCGTGGGCACCTCCAAGACATTCCGCACCCTCGCCCGGCTGGCGGGCGCCGAGCCCAGCGAGGCAGGGCCGCTGGTGCCCCGGTCGCTCACCCTGGCCGCGCTCACGCAGGTCGCGGCCTTCATCTCGCGGATGACGCCGTCCGACGTGGGCTCGCTCGACGGTGTGTCGCCGGATCGGGCCGATCAACTCGTGGCCGGCGCGGCCGTGGCCCTCGCCGCCATGGAGATGGTGCACGAGGCGTTCGACGTGGACCGCATCGAGATCTGCCCATGGGCGCTCCGCGAGGGTGTGATCCTGCAACGGCTCGACCAGATCGCGTTCGAATCGTGACCGGTCGAGCCCGCGCGAGAACCGGCCCGCCCGTGGGGCTCTCGACGTCGTCGGTATTCCCGGAGGGCACGGAGCGGGCGTTCGCGCTGGCCGCGGAGCTCGGCTACGACGGCGTCGAGCTGATGGTGACGGCGGACCGATCCACCCAGGAAGCCGACCGGCTGCGCGCGCTGGTGGATCGCTACGGCGTGCCGGTGCTGTCGGTGCATGCGCCATGCCTCGCGATCTCCGCTCGGGTGTGGGGCACCGATCCGGTCGGCAAGATCGCGCGCAGCCTGGAGCTCGCCGTGGAGCTCGGCGCGCGCACCGTCGTCACCCACCCGCCGTTTCTGTGGCAGCAGGGCGCGGCACGGGACTTCCCCGACGCGGTGGCCGAGTTCGCGGCGGCCACCGATGTGGTGGTGGCCATCGAGAACATGTACCCGCTGCCGGTTCTCGGCGTGCCGGTGAGCACCTACCGGCCGCATTGGGACGTGACCGCCACGGGATACCCCGCCTACACGTTGGATCTCTCGCACACCTCCGTGTCCGGTGTGGACGCCGTCGACGCGGCGTCCGCGATGGGCCACCGCCTCGCGCACCTGCACCTGGGCGACGGCTCCGGCCAGGGACGCGACGAGCATCTGGTGCCGGGCCGCGGCCTGGTGCGCTGCGCCGAGGTGCTGCACGGGCTCGCGTCGGGGACGTTCGGTGAACGGGACGAGGCCGGGGGCTTCGCCGGCGCGGTGATCCTGGAGGTCTCCACCCGGACGCTCGACGCCCCACGCCGGGCGGCGGATCTGGCCGAGGCGCTGGCCTTCGCGCGGGAACACCTCGGCGGCTCGTAGCCGCCCTGTCGGCGGGCCGCATGGGCGTGGCTGCGCATCCGCAGGCGGCCGCCGGAGCGCCCGACGATCAGGTGCCGGAGATGACGCCGATCAGCCGCTCGGCCTCGTCGGTGAGCGCGGCGCGGGCGGCGCCGAAGTATCGACGCGGATCCACCACGGACGGGTGCTCGTCGAGATAGCCGCGCAGCGCGGCGGTGAGCGTCACGTTCAGGTGCGTCGCGATGTTGATCTTCGTCAGGCCGGTCCGGACTGCGCGGGCGATGTCGGCGTCCGGCACCCCGGAGGAGCCGTGCAGCACCAGCGGGACATCCACGGCGGCGGCCAGCTCGGCGATCCGCTCGAAATCCAACGTGGCGTCGCGCGTCGTCATGGCGTGCGACGAACCGACCGCGACGGCCAATGCGTTCACACCGGTCGCCGCCACGAATTCGGCGGCCTCGCCCGGATCGGTGCGCACCCCCGGTGCGTGCACTCCGTCCTTGCCGCCGATCTTGCCCAGTTCGGCTTCCAGCCAGACGCCCGCCTCACGGCACCGCCAGGCGAGTTCCGCTGTGATGCGCACGTTCTCGGCGTGCTCGAGGGCGGAGCCGTCGAACATCACCGAGGTGAAACCGAGCCCGATGGCCCGGGCCACGAGTTCCTCTTCCGTGGCGTGGTCGAGGTGCACGACCACCGGCACCGAGGCCGACCGGGCGATGGCCAACGTCGCCAGGGCGATCGGATCCAGCGCGCCGTGATACTTGGCGGCGTTCTCCGAGATCTGCAGGATCACCGGCGACCCGGCGCGCTCCGCGCCGGCGACCAGCGCCTCGGCGTGCTCGATCTGGATGACGTTGAACGCCGCGACGCCGCGGCCGGCCCGCTTCGCCGCGTACAGGATCTCGGCCGATGGGCTCAGCGGCATGGGGTTGTCCTCACTCGTGCGGATCGGTGGGCTCCAGGCGGTCGCCTAGTGCTCGCCGTCCAGGACGATCGACCGGGTCAGGTTGCGCGGCTGATCCGGGTTGTACCCGCGGTGCAGCGCGATCGCGATCGCCGTGCGCTGGATGCGCACCAGCTCGGCCTGCGGATCCAGCGAGGTCGTCTCGACACTGGCTCCGGTCGCGAGGATCTGGTCGACCAGGCCCGCCGGCGGCTCGGTGAGGAACCAGATCAGCGAATGCGGCTCGGCCAGCGAGATCGGGCCGTGCCGGTAGTCCATCGCGGGGTAGGCCTCCGCCCAGGCGATCGCCGCCTCGCGCATCTTCAGCCCCGCCTCGGTGGCCAGGCCCACGCCGGCGCCGCGGCCTAAGAACACGAACTGCACGAACTCGTCCCAACCGGTGGGCAGCGTGGCGGCCAGCGCGGTGCGGGCCTGCTCGGCCAGCGCGGCGATGTCGTGTCCGAGCCCGGCGCGCAGCAGCGACAGCGCCGAGGTGGCGAAACGCGTTTGGACGACTGACTTCTCGTCCGCGAACGGCATGAGGACTGCGTCATGCGCGGCGGTGGCGCCGGGAGACGTAGGGTCGCCGACGATGGCCAGCGTGCGCTGCGATGCCGGAAGGGCACCCAGCAGATCAAGCACCTCGGTGGTGGTGCCGGAGCGGGTGATCGCCACCAGCCGGTCGTACCGGCGGGACAGCGGATACTCCGAGGCGACGAACGCGTCGGTCGCGCCATGGCCGGCGGTCTCTCGGAAACTCGCATAGGCCTGGGCGATGAACGCGCTGGTGCCGCAACCGACCACGGCCACCCGCTCGCCCGGTTGGGGCAGCACCGATGCGCGCTGCGCGGCCAGGTCCGCCGCCTGCATCCACACGTCCGGCTGGCTGGCGATCTCCGCGGTGACGAACGCCGCGCGCTCAGGCTGCGATCCGGTCGATGGCGCGGACTCGGACACGACGGTTGCTCCGTTCGGCGAGGCGATGTGGGCGCCTTGAAGCCTACCGGCCGCAGGCCGCCCCGGTACGATCGACGGGTGACTCTCTCCCTCTATGACACCGCGACGCGTACCGTGCGGCCGTTCGAGCCGCTGCACCCGGGCACGGTGTCGCTGTACCACTGTGGGGCGACGGTCCAATTCGTGCCGCACATCGGACATCTGCGCGGCGCCGGCATCGTCTACGACGTGCTGCGACGGTGGCTGGAGTACCGCGGGTTCGAGGTGATCCAGGTCCGCAACGTCACCGACATCGACGACAAAATCCTGGCCAAGGCCGCGGCGGCGGGGCAGCCGTGGTGGGCATGGGCGGCCAAGCACGAGCGGGCGTTCTCCGACGCCTACGACCTGCTCGGCTGCCTGCGGCCGACCGTCGAACCACGCGCCACCGGGCACATCCCGCAGATCCTGGCGCTCATCGCCGAACTCGTGGAGCGCGGCGCCGCGTATGCCGCGGCCGGGGATGTGTACTTCTCGGTGCGTACCTTGCCGGACTACGGCTTCCTGTCCGGCCAGCGCGTCGACGAGATGCAGCAGGGCGAGTCGGAGGGCGCTGGCAAGCACGACGCCGCGGACTTCACCTTATGGAAGGGCGCGAAACCCGGTGAGCCGTCGTGGGATTCGCCGTGGGGCCCGGGACGGCCTGGCTGGCACATCGAGTGCACCGCCATGGCGCGCACCTACCTCGGCGACGAGTTCGACATCCACGGCGGCGGACTGGATCTCGTCTTCCCGCACCACGAGAACGAGGCCGCGCAGGCACACGGCGCCGGGCTGGGCTTCGCCCGGTACTGGATGCACTCGTACTGGGTGACGATGGCCGGCGAGAAGATGTCCAAGTCGCTGGGCAACACGCTCGGCGTCGAGGTGCTCACCCAGACCGTGCGACCCATCGCGCTGCGCTACTACCTGGTGTCGGTGCACTACCGCTCGTCCATCGAGTACTCGCCCGAGGCGCTGGCCGACGCCGCGCGGGCATTCGACCGGATCGAGGCGTTCCTGCGGCGCGTCGCAGCCCACGGCGATGTCGAGATCGCGCCCGTACCAGAGCCTTTCGCCGAAGCGATGGACGACGACCTGTCCGTGCCGCGGGCGCTGGCCGTCGTGTACGACGCCGTGCGCACCGGTAACTCCGCGGCGGCGGCCGGGGACTGGGCGGCCGCCGTGGACCAGGCGAGCCTGGTGCGCGGCATGCTCGCCGTGCTGGGCCTGGACCCGTTCGCGGCGCCGTGGGCGGACACCGTCGGTGCCGGCACCTCGAACCAGGCACTGGTCGACGCGACAGGGGCGCTGATCTCCGAGTTCCTGAACGACCGGGCCGAGGCGCGCGCCGCGAAGAACTACGCCAAAGCCGACGAGATACGAGACCGCTTGGCTCGGGCCGGGTTTGCCATCGAAGACACGCCGGACGGGCCGGTGTGGTCGGTGGCCGGACCGTCCGGATCGGGCGAGTAGGGGGGCGGCGTCATGGCAGGTAATTCGAGGCGCCGCGGCGCCGTCCGCAAGGCCGGCACCAAGAAGGGGGCTGTGAAGGGCTCCGGCGGCCAGTCGTCGAAATCGCGCGAAGGGCGCGGGCCGACACCGCCCGCGGAGATGCGCACCGGCCACGTGGCAGCCCGGCGCGCCGCCGCGGCCCGGAAGGGTTCCGCGAAGAAGGACGCACCTTCCGGCGCGGGCGGCGCGCGGCGGGGCGGCGGCAGAACACCGGCCCGCGTGACCGGCGGTGCCCCGCGCCGCGGCAAGGGCCTGCCCGAGACCGTCGTCGGCCGCAACCCCGTGGTGGAGGCGCTGCGGGCCGGAGTGCCGGCGACGGCGCTCTACGTCGCGCAGGGCCTGCAGCCGGACGAGCGCCTCACCGAGATCGTGGAACTCGCCGGGCGCGCCGGCTTCGCCATGCTGGAAATCTCGCGGCACGACCTGGACAAGCTCACGGCCGGCGCGGTGCACCAGGGCGTGGCGCTGGCGGTGCCACCGTACAAGTACGCCGACCCGCGCGACCTCGTGGCGCTCGCCGAGAAAGCCGGCAGCCCAGCGCTTATCGTCGCCATCGACGGCGTCACCGACCCGCGAAACCTGGGTGCGATCGTGCGCTCGGCGGCGGCGTTCGGCGCGCATGGTGTGGTGGTGCCGGAGCGGCGCAGCGCAGGCATGACGGCGTCCGCGTGGCGCACCTCGGCGGGCACGGCGGCGCGCCTCCCGGTGGCGCAGTGCACCAACCTGGTGCGCACCCTGGGGGAGTACGCCGCCGCCGGGCTGATGATCGCGGGCCTGGACGCGGACGGCACGGTCGACACCGACTCGTTCGACTTGGCCACCGGCCCGCTGGTGCTGGTGGTCGGCTCCGAGGGGCGCGGGCTGGCCCGGCTCACCCGGGAGCGCTGCGACGTGACGGTGTCCGTGCCCATGGTGCGTGAGGTGGAGTCACTGAACGCGTCCGTCGCGACGGGCGTGGTGCTGGCCGAGGTGGCCAGGCGTCGCCGGGCCGCGCAGAACTGACGCATCGCCACGCTGCTCTCGACCTGGCTCGCCCCGCTGCGGCGTCATACTCGATTCTTCGTGCCTCGGCACGGCGAAGGCGCCCACGACGGGGATTCCGTCATGGGCGCCTTCGACAATTAGCGCAGCGACAATCAGTGCCGCGCAAGCAATGTCACGAAGCGGGCGTCGGCACCGGGGCGTCCGCAGGCACGGCCTCCGACGACGAGAGCCGCAGTCCGGTCTCCGGATTGAAGACGTGGATGTGCTTGTCGTCCGTCACCGACGCACGCACCGTGGCGCCGGCGGTGGGGTGCACGTGCGCCTCGGTGCGGATCACCAGGCGGTCGCCGTCCGGGCCGTGGCCGTGCACGAACGAATCCGCGCCGAGCTCCTCGACCAGGTCCACCGCGACCGGGATCCCCTCACCGGCCAGGGTGATGTTCTCCGGCCGGACGCCGAAGACGACCTGCTTGAGACCGGCGGCGTGCGCCTCGGACAGCACGTCGCGGGGCAGCGACACCGTGGTCTCGCCGAACCGGACGCCGTCCGCGACCAGCGGAACGGTCAGCAGGTTCATGGCGGGCGAACCCATGAACCCGGCGACGAAGACGTTCGCGGGGCGGTCGTACAGGGTGCGCGGGGTGTCGCACTGCTGCAGCTGGCCGTCCTTGAGCACGGCCACCCGGTGACCCATCGTCATGGCTTCGACCTGGTCGTGCGTGACGTACACCGTGGTGGTGCCGAGCCGAGCCTGCAACTCGGCGATGTTGGCGCGGGTCTCGACGCGCAGCTTGGCGTCCAGGTTGGACAGCGGCTCGTCCATCAAGAACACGGACGGTTCGCGCACGATGGCGCGGCCCATGGCGACTCGCTGCCGCTGACCGCCGGACAGGGCCTTGGGCTTGCGATCCAGGTAGGGCTCGAGGTCCAGCAGCCCCGCCGCCTCCTTCACCTTGGCGGCGATCTCCGCCTTCGGTGTGCCGCGCAGCTTCAGCGCGAAGCCCATGTTCTCGGCGACCGTCATGTGCGGGTACAGGGCGTAGCTCTGGAACACCATGGCGATGTCGCGGTTCTTCGGCGGCACGTTGGTGACGTCGCGGCCGCCGATCAGGATGCGGCCCTCGTTGATGTCTTCCAGGCCGGCCAGCATGCGCAGCGCCGTGGACTTGCCGGAGCCGGACGGGCCGACCAACACCAGGAACTCGCCGTCGGTGATCTCCAGGTCCAGCTTGTCGACGGCGCGGACCGGCGGGTTTCCGGGGTAGACGCGGGACGCCTGTTCGTAGGTCACTTCTGCCATGGTGTCGCCCTTCGTGGTCGATTGCAGGTGTACAGGCCGTCTGCGCCAACGTTTGGATAGCGCTTTCCAATCGGCAGCCTATCGGAAGTGTAACTACCCGACATGTCCCTGTACACCTCCGGCGCCGGGGCGCTGAGCTTCATCCGGACTGCGTGGGGCCAGGAACCCGCGCGCCCTTGGTTCGGCCCACCAGCACACCCTGTGGCAAGGGTGACGTCATATCCGGGCTACGGTTCCTCCATGGAACGCTCACCGCGCAAGCGACGCACAGCAACCC
>JBIQMQ010000045.1:0-3737 GCA_044463185.1 Nakamurella lactea
GGGCCCGCAGGCTCCGACCGTGCGGCAGTGGCAGATCGCCGGTGTTCTGGGCGCCGTGGCCGTCGCGGGCGCCGTGATCCGGTGGCGCATGGGGCCTCCGGACGAGGAGTCCACGCCTCCGTGGAGCGTGCACACCCTCTGGCTGCTGCCAGCCGCCCTGCTGACGCCGCCCCTGGCATACATGCCGCTGCTCGCGCTCTCCCTGGCGCTGACATTCGCCCGCCGGACGCACGGGCTGGCCACCCGTGTTGCCGTGTCCTCGATCACTGCCTCCACCACCGTCGCGGTCCATTGGATTGCCCAGGGCGTCGATGACCTGCTGCTGGCCGGCCTCGCGGGCATCGCGCTAACCTACGCCGTCGGACTGGTGGTGGCTCTGGTCGCGGCCTTCGCGTTCACCGGGCCGACCGGTACCGCGCTCTGGCTGGACTACCGATGGAGTTTCGTGCAGCTCGGCTGCTCCTTCGCCGGTCTGCTGACGGCCGCGGCGATCGAATTCAGCCCGCTGGCGGGATTCGCGTCGATCGCCCCCGTGCTGATGGCCGAGTTCACGCTGAACTGGCCCGAGCTGGACAGGCACGCCCGGATCGACGCGAAGACCGGGCTGCCGAACGCCCGCCATTGGGACGACCGCAGTCGCGACCTGATCAGTGCGGCCCGGCTGCACGACACCCCGGTCGCCGTGGCGATCTTGGACATCGACCACTTCAAGGTGGTCAACGACAGCTACGGCCACTTGGTCGGCGACGAAGTCTTGGAGGGATTCGCCGCCATCCTGCGCTCCCAGGTGAACCCGGGGGACCTGATCGGCCGGTTCGGCGGTGAGGAGTTCGTCGTCACGCTGTTCGGGCTGGCCGCGGACCGGGCCACCGAAGTCGCCGACCGGATCCGGCGAGCCATCGCGGCGCGCGTGTTCGACACCCGGCCGCGACAGGGGACGGGCCAGGGTGGACACGACGGAGATGACGCAGCCCCGGCGAATTTCACGTTCACCATCACGTGCACGATCGGGCTGGCGACGAGCGACCTGTTCGGCTTCGACCTGACGGCGATGCTCGCGGCCGCGGACGATGCGCTGGCGGAGGGCAAGGCGTCCGGCCGCAACAGGGTTCATCGCGCGGAGAAGCACGAAGGAGATTCCGCCGGGACGGGCGTGCGACACCGTCCCGGATTCGGCGGCGAGGTGCCGGCGGCGCTGCGGGTCGCCAGCACCAAACGCTCGTGGACCCACGTGGCGAACCAACAGCGGGCAACGTCGCGAAACCGACCCGGCCGGCGCTAACACCCCCGGCGCCGGAAGCGGCGCACGCGGCGGACCCATCAGTCGCCCGCTGTGGGAGACCGATCCCGCGCGCGGCCGGCGGTCGCTGAACCCGGAAGACCCTCCGCAGGCCCCGCGCGCCCGACCCAGGCTGGCCGGCGCACGCGGAAGACCGGCCTCGCGCGCCCGACCGCCGCCTCCCGCCTTAGAGCTGCGCGAGGTCCTTGAACCGGGAGTAGTGCAGCTGGTGCGCGACGGTGACGGTCGCGGTCGGTCCGTTGCGGTGCTTGGCGATGATCAGGTCGGCCTCGCCGGCGCGCGGATCCTCGGCCTCCCACGCATCGGGGCGGTGCACCAGGATCACCATGTCGGCGTCCTGCTCGAGCGAACCGGATTCGCGAAGATCCGAGAGCATCGGCCGCTTGTCGTTGCGCTGTTCCGGACCGCGGTTGAGCTGGGAGATCGCGACGACAGGCACCTCGAGCTCCTTGGCCAGAAGCTTCATCTGGCGGGAGATCTCGGAGACCTCCTGCTGGCGGGACTCGACCCGCTTGGACGACGACATGAGCTGCAGGTAGTCGACGACGATCAGCTTCAAGTCGTGGCGCTGCTTCAGCCGCCGGGCCTTGGCGCGGATCTCCATCATCGTCATGTTGGGCGAATCGTCGATGAACAGCGGCGCATCGGAGATCTCGCCCATCCGCCGAACTATCTTCTGCCATTCGAGGTCGCCCATCCGCCCGGAGCGCATCGCGGCCAGCTTGATCTCGGCCTCGGCGGACAGCAGTCGCATGGTGATCTCGGAGCGGCTCATCTCCAGCGAGAAGATCACCGCGGCTTGGTGGTGTTTCACCGCGGCATTCCTCGCCCAGTCGAGCGCCAGGGTCGACTTGCCGATGCCGGGCCGCGCCGCGACGATGATCATCTGGCCGGGGTGCAGTCCGTTGGTCAGGTCGTCCAGCGCGGAGAACCCGGTCGGCACCCCGGTGGAGATGCCGCCGCGCGAGGCGATGGCGTCGATCTCGTCCATCGTCGGCTGCAGCAGGTCCTCCAGCACGACGTAGTCCTCGCTGGTGCGTCGCTCGGTGACCTCGTAGATTTCCCGTTCGGCGCGGTCGACGATGTCGTCGACCTCGCCGGAGCCCGGGGTTCCGTCACCGCCGCCGTAGCCGAGCCGCACGATGCGGGTACCGGCCTCCACCAGGCGCCGCAGGATCGCCTTCTCGGCGACGATCTGCGCGTAGTAGCTGGCGTTGGCGGCCGTCGGCACCATCGACACCAGCGTGTGCAGGTACACCGAGCCACCGACCCGAGACAGCGAACCGGCCCGATCCAGCTCCGCCGCGACGGTGATGGGGTCCGCCGGCTCCCCTCGCGAGTACAGGTCGAGGACGGCGTCATACACGAGCGCATGCGCGGGTTTGTAGAAGTCGACGGTGCGCAGCGTCTCGACGACGTCGGCGATGGCATCCTTCGACAGCAGCATGCCGCCCAGTACCGACTGTTCCGCGGCGAGGTCCTGCGGCGGCGTGCGGCCGTAGGCGCCACCCTGGTCGGGTGGCGCGGATTCGAACCGGTCGTCGATGACCGCCATCGATGCGTGTCTCCCTTCCGCCGATCCTCACGCGCCCGTCGCCACGCTCCGTAGCGATCCGTGCGGTCTCTGTATGACGCCGCTCGCGCTGCCGCGGGTATCCCAGTCGTACCGCCCCGGTCCGACAGAGAAAACTCGCGCCCGGGCGCGCTGCGTCCGGCGGGGCGCGGCACGCCACATCCGTGCCCTCACTCCACCGCGACGCGACCCGCCCGCACCGACCGACCCACCGCCCGGAACACAGCGCCCGGGCGGGCAATCCGCCGATGCTGCGACACCGTGTGCCAGACCTCTGGACCGGACCGTAAATCACGTGCGCGCCAATCCCAAATGGGCGTGTGGATGGCGCTGTGCACGCACTGTGGATAGCGCCCGATCGATGCAGGTGCTGCTCCCCGCTCGCTGTGGACACTCTGTGGAATACTCTCTGTAATCACGGCATCGGCGCAGGTCACGGAGTCTGAGTAAAGACTCTCTCGTGTGGATAAGCACTGTGGGTAATTCTCGGGCGCGTCGTCTTCGGCGTGTCGCGGCGCCTCTCGAGCTCAGGCAGGCGGGCCGAATTCGCCTCGCGTCGCACTCGTCCCACCCGGCACACCAGAAACAGGGCACCGAGCCTTTCCGCGCACCGAAATGGCAGAAATACTGCCCGCGATGCTCGGGTCGCCACACGGCGCGACGCCGCGCTGGCCCGGACCCAGCAACGACGGCCGACGCCCGCGGCCCCTATCAGCGCCGGCGCATGTGATCGAGCGCACAAGCGGACCTCCACTTTCGCCCAGCAGCGGTGATGACAGCCCGTCAGCAGGAGTAGCATTTCGCTCGGCTAACTAGATAACTGTCTGTAGAGGAGAACGGCGTGGCATCAGCCCGCACGTCGCA
>JBIQMQ010000045.1:3837-16328 GCA_044463185.1 Nakamurella lactea
TAACTAGATAACTGTCTGTAGAGGAGAACGGCGTGGCATCAGCCCGCACGTCGCAACAGTCGACCTCCACACCGGCCGGCCGCGGCGCACACACCGGCCCGACGACGGAGCCGCCCGGGGCGGCATCCTCGGCGCGCGGCGGCCAGCCCGTGGTGGCATCCTCGACGCGCAGCGGTCAACCAGTAGCAGTGTGGGTCGTCGCCTTCGCCGCCATGGTCTCGTTCATGGGCATCGGCCTGGTCGATCCGATCCTCAAGTCGATCGCCGGGAACCTGGGCGCGAGCGCCAGCCAGGTCTCGCTGCTGTTCACCAGCTACCTGCTGGTGATGGCGTTCGCGATGCTCATCACCTCGTTCTTCTCCAGTCGCCTCGGCGGGCGCACCACCTTGATCATCGGCCTCGTCGTGATCATCGTGTTCTCGTCGCTGGCCGGAACGTCGCCGACGGTCGCGGCGCTGATCGGCTGGCGGGCCGGCTGGGGCCTGGGCAACGCCCTGTTCATCGCGACCGCGCTCGCCGCCATCGTGGCGGTGGCGCGCGGTGGAGCCGAGAAAGCCATCACGCTGTACGAGGCGGCGCTCGGCATCGGCATCTCGGCCGGCCCGCTCATCGGCGCGGTCCTCGGCAACATCCAGTGGCGGTTGCCGTTCTTCGGCGTTGCCGCACTCATGACCATCGCGCTGATCGCCATCGTCTTCTTCCTGAAGACGAGAGTCGCTGCCACGCAGGACGTCTCGATCGGCGCACCGTTCAAGGCGCTGAGCCACGGCGGGCTCTTGGTGATGGGCGTCGCCGCCCTGCTCTACAACGGCGGCTTCTTCGCCGTGCTGGCCTGGACGCCCTTCGCCGTGCCACTGGGCGTCTACGGCATCGGCTTCATGTTCTTCGGCTGGGGGGTGCTGGTCGGCGTCTTCGCGGTGTGGGGGGCGCCCTGGATGCACCGTCGGTTCGGACTGATCCGCTCGTTCGCGATGGCCATCGGACTCTTCGCGCTCATCCTCGTCGGCCTCGCCGTCGCCGTGCCCACCGGCAGCGTCACGGCCGTCGTGGTCCTGGTGATCGCCTGCGGCATCCCGTTGGGCGTGCTGAACACGCTGTTCACCCAGTCCGCCATGAACATCGCGCCGGTGCCCCGCCCGGTGGCCTCGGCCGGCTACAACTTCGTCCGGTTCCTCGGCGGCGCGGTCTCGCCGTGGCTCTGCGGCAAGCTCGGCGAGTCGCTGGGCGCCTCGGTGCCGTTCTGGTTCGGCGCGGCCTGCGTGGCCTGCGCCCTGGCCGTGCTGCTCGGCTTCGGCAGCCGCTTCCTGCGCCGGATCGACCCCGTGCACTGAGAACCGAGCATGACGCCGCCCACGGGTTAGCCGGCGTCGCGACCGGCACTCCGGGGCATGGCGCGTCCGCACCGGCTGCCCTCAGGTCGCGCACTGATCGACCGAGCGCGACGCCGGCGCCCGTCTGACTGGCATGACGCCGCACACGTGTTTTCGGACCGCAGATCCTCCGCAGAACACACGCGGCCACGGGCACCACCGCCGGAAGTGCCCCCGTGCCGTAGCCTTCTAGCGGTGACCGCGCAGCCACCGACCGATCCGCGGGCACGCGTCTCGGTCACTGCGGTCGCGGTGCTGTCCGCCGCGCTGGCGCTGGCGGCGGCCGATCAGACGATCGTGGGCGCCGTGGCGCCGGACCTCAAGGTCGAGCTCGACGTCGGCAACACCCACATCGGCCTCTTGGTGACCGCGGCCTATCTGTTGGCGGCCATCGGCACCGTTCCGTTCGGCATCCTCGCCGACCGCACCCACCGGGTGCGGTTGCTGGCGATCTGCGCACTGGAATGGTCGGCGTCGATCACGCTGGCCGGGTTCGCCGGCTCCTACGGCACGCTGCTGGCCGCGCAACTGGCGCTGGGCGCCGGTGTGGGCGCGGCGGCCCCGCTCGTCGCGTCGCTGGCCGGGGACATCTTCCCGCCCTCGGCACGCGGACGAGCGCTCGGCCTCATCCTGGCCGGCGAGTTCGCCGGAGCCGCCTCCGGGCTGCTGATCGCCGGCGAGATCGCGGCCTTCGCCCCCTGGCGATTCTCGTTCTGGGCGCTGGCCCTGCTCGGCCCCGTGTTGGCCGCGGTGTTGCTGACGAAGCTGCCCGAACCGGCCCGCGGCGCGCAGGTAGTCGGCAGGCGGTCGCCAGACACCCCGGGGCAGGTGACCCGCGCGGAGCACGGCCTCGCCGCCGCCGTCCGAGCCGCCGGCATCCGGCCGCGGGAGCGGCTCGTCCTGCGCGAAGACCCCGCCCGCAAGCCGCTGGCCTGGGCGGTGCGGTACGTGCTGTCCGTGCCGACGAACGTCGTGATCATCGTGGCCTCAGCGCTGTGCTACTTCTACGTGGCCGGGGTGCAGACGTTCGCCATCGTGTACCTGCGCGGCCGCTTCGACGCCTCTCAGGAATGGGCGACGGTGTTGCTCGTGGTGATCGGGATCGGCGTGATCGCAGGCATTCTCGCCACCGGACACCTGTCCGACAAGCTGATCGCGCGGGGGCACCTGGCTGCCCGGATCGGCGTGGCAGCGGTGTGCTTCGCCGTGGCGATCGCGGCGTTCGCGCCGGGATTCCTGGTCGGGTCACTGGCGCTCGCCCTGCCCCTGCTGTTCCTGGGCGCGGCCGGGCTGGGCGGACTCAATCCGCCCCTGGACGCTGCCCGGCTCGACGTGGTGCATTCCCGGCTGTGGGGGCGGGCCGAGAGCGTGCGGGCGATGTGTCAGAACCTGATCCGGGCCAGCGCCCCGCTGATCTTCGGCTGGTTGTCGGTGCTGCTGGCCGCGCCCGACGAGGTTCACGATGTGGTGCAGGGCGGCGGCGCGGTCGGATTGGGCCGGGCGTTCCTGGTGCTGCTGATCCTGTTCGCGGTGGCGGCGATCGTGCTGGTGACGGCCCGGCGCGCGTACCTGCGCGATGTGGCCACGGCGGCGGCGTCCGAACGGGCGACGCACCAGACGCAGCAGGCGCACGACACGCACCAGGCGCACGACACGCACCAGTTGCACGACACGCACCAGACGCACGACACGCACCGCCAGGAAGACGCGGTCTGACGACCGCCGACCAATCCGGGCCCAGGAACACCCTCCGCAGTCGGATCGAGCCAGATCACCCGCCGCAGCCGAACCGAGCCCTCATCACCTGTTACCGCCGAACCGGCCCCTCATCACCCCGCGCGGCCCAACCCGGTCGCCGATCACCCGGTCGCCGATCACCCCGCGCGGCCCAACCCGGCCTCTGATCACCCGCCGCAGCCGAACCGGCCTCTGATCACCCGGCGCGGTAAAACCCTGCCGCCGATCACCGCCCGGCGGCGAGCCTCGCGATGGCGCCGCGCGCCTGGCCGCCGGATTCCTGCAGCGCCGCCCGGGCGGCGTCGGCATCGACCCCGGCGAGCAGCATCACCAGCGCCGGCTTGGTTTCGCCGGCCGATGCCCGCAGCGCGTCGGCGGCGGCCTGCTCGTCCGTGCCGGTCGCGGACGTCAGCAGCCGGATCACGCGGCGCCGCAGCTTGGCGTTGATCGGCGCCACGTCGATCATCAGGTTCGAGTAGGTGCGGCCCATCTTCACCATCACCGCGGTGGAGTAGGCGTTCAGAACCAGCTTCTCGGCCGTGCCGGCCTTCATCCTGGTCGATCCGGTCACCACCTCCGGGCCGGTGGGCAGGTAGAGGTGCAGGTCCGCGTGGGCGGCGATGCTGGCGTGCGGGTTGGAGGTGATCGCGACCGTGTAGGCGCCCGCGGCCCGGGCGGTCCGCAGCGCGGCGCCCGCGTACGGCGTGGTCCCGGAGGCCGACAGCCCGATCGCGATATCGGCGGCCGTGACCGCTGCGGCCGCGTCGGAACCGTCCTCGGCGATGTCCTCGGCGTCCTCGATGGCCGCGGTCATCGCCTCCGGTCCGCCGGAAAGGTGCGCCACGAACAGCGTCGGCGGCACCCCGTAGGTCGGGGGCACCTCTGCCGCGTCCAGCACACCGAACCGCCCCGACGTGCCCGATCCGAAATAGTGCACTCGGCCGCCGGCGGTCAGCGCCGCCACCGTCCGGTCGACCAGCCCGGCCAGGTCCGGCAGCACGGTGCGGACGGCGGCGGGCACCGTCTGATCCTCCTCGTTGATCACCCTGAGCACGTCGAGCGTGTCGAGCCGGTCGAGGTCCCGCGACCGGTCCAGTCGCTGTTCGGTGGGCGGGATCGGCTCGGCGTCGGTCATCGGTTCTCCCTGCTCGGGGACTGGTGGGTATGACGCTATACGCGCGCGGCACGCGGCGGGCGGTGCCTGGCGACCCGACCCCGCCGTTCCGCCACCGCGGCGCGGTCGGTTACTCGGTGACCGCGGCGTGCAGTGCGTCGAAGAGCGCCGGCGGGGCGGCGACGGTCAGCACCCGCTCCCCGTCGGGCTCGATGAACTCGCCGACGCGTGCCCCCGCCTCGGCGGCGATGAGCAGCCCGGCGGACCGGTCCCACGGTTGCAGGCCGGTCTCGTAGAACGCGTCCCGGGCGCCGGACGCCACGGCGCACAGGTCCAGCGCGGCCGAGCCGATCCGTCGGATGTCCCGCACCTTCGGCAGCAGCCGCGCCACCACCGCGCCCTGCTGGGCGCGGATGTGCGCGGCGTAGCCGAATCCCGTGGCGACCAACGCGAGGGCGAGATCGCTGACGCCGGAACAGGTCAGACGCTCACCGTCGCGTCGCGCGCCACCGCCGAGGACGGCGTCATACATGTGGCCGCGGGACGCGTCGCACACGGCGCCGGCGACGCGCACGCCGTCGATCTCGACGCCGATCGACACGGCGTAGGCACCGATCCCGTAGAGGTAGTTGACGGTGCCGTCGAGCGGATCGACGACCCAGTGGATGCCGCTGCTGCCCGGCCGGGAGGTGCCTTCCTCGCCGAGAATGCCGTCGTCGGGCCGCATCTCGCCGATGCGCGCCGCGATCAGCCGTTCCGATCCGCGGTCCACCTCGGTGACGGCATCGGTGGGCGTGGACTTCGCGGACACCGTGAGATGGTCTGCCGCATGCGCCTCCACGAACTCCCCGGCCTCGCGGGCGATCGCGACGGCCAGGTCACGCAGCTCGGCATGCAGCGGCGAAACACCCTGGGGCGGCGCCGTTCTCGCAGAGTCGGGCGGATTTCCCGAGCCGGGGCCGATCACGGTTCGACCGGGCCGAGCATGACGTTCGCCCAGGCGGCGTGCGCGGCGTCCTCACTGGTGGGGTGGAAGACCCCAGCCAGGGCGTCCCGGTAGATCCGGGACAGCTCACTGCGAGTGAAGTACGACCCACCGCCCGCGGCCCGCATCGCCGTCCCGACGATCTCCACCACGGTCTCGGTGACCCGGTACTTGATCGCGGAGAGCTGCGGCATCCATACCGGGCCGCGGTCGACCTGCGC
Source organism: Nakamurella lactea (assembly GCA_044463185.1). Lineage (GTDB taxonomy): Bacteria > Actinomycetota > Actinomycetes > Mycobacteriales > Nakamurellaceae > Nakamurella > Nakamurella lactea_A. The sequence goes on from JBIQMQ010000045.1 coordinate 9,265, forward strand.
GTCGATGTCGGTGGCGGCCAGCTCCAGCTGCGGGTACAGGCCGTCGAGTTGGATCGCCATGTGCGCGATGCGGCGCCGCTTGTCGGGGTCCCGGGAGTAGGCGGCGCCCTCGTTCTTCACCGAGGTCCGTGACCGGGTGACCTCGGTGGCCAGATCCACCGCCCGCTTCGCGACGCCCACGTACACCGACGAGGTGAGCAGGATGAACGCAGAGAAGATGCCGAACACGAACGGGTGCGCCGTCGGGCCGGGCGCGATCCGGCAGGCGATGCGGTCGGCCGGGGCGTGCGCACCGGCCAGGATCGTGGTGCACGACTGCGACGCGCGCATGCCCAGCGTGTCCCAGTCGTCCTTCACGGTGACTCCGCCGCCGTCGCGGGTGATGAAGCCGAAGACGCTCATCGGCTGCTCCGGGTCGGAGCGGTCGGTGCCGAACGTGCCCAGTCGGGTCCAGGCGGGGGAACCGGAAGTGAAGATCTTGGTGCCGGTGAACGAGAATCCGCCCTCGCCATCGGGTGTCGCGTCGGATTGCGAGCCGAACAGCACCAGGTCGTTGCCGGGTTCGGAGATGCCGAACGCGTAGATCTCGCCGGCCGCCACCTCGTCGAAGATGCTGCGCGCGATGGCTTTGCCGGCCGCGTCCACATCGCCGCGGGCATGCAGCTGCCGGGCCACGGCGACCCACACGTGGTGCATGTTCACCGCCAGGGCCGTGGCCGCCGAGGCGCCGGCCAGCCGCATCTGCTCGTGCGAGAGCTCGTGCAGGGTCAGGCCTTTCCCGCCGAACTCCTCCGGCACCAGAGCGCTCAAGTATCCGGCGGCGCGCAGCTCGGCCAGGTCGTCGTGCGGGAAGGTGTTGTCGCGGTCGTGCACCGCGGCGCGGCCTCGGATCGCCTCCAGCAGGTCGTCGGTGAGTATCGTCCGCCTGCTCATGTCAGGCTCCTTCCGTCAGAGGCCGCCGCCGGTCAGGGGACCCGGTGCGTCCATTCGTACGTCCCGAACTTGGTGCGCACGAGCTCTTTCGCCGCGTCGAGTTCGGCTGCGGTGTAGGCGCTCTCGCGGGTACGGTGCCCGCCGCGGAACGATTCCAGCAGGGACGCGATGATCGCGGACCGCGTCATCCCCGTCTGCGAGCGCATCGGATCGACCCGTTTCACGGCGGACCGGATGCCCTTGTCCGAGATCTTCTCCCGGCCGATGCGGATCACCTGGGTCATCTTCTCCGCGTCGATGTCGTAGGCCATGGTGGCGTGGTGCAGCACGGCGCCGGACACGAATCGCTTCTGCGCGGCACCGCCGATCTTGCCCTTGTCCGAGGCGATGTCGTTGATCGGCACGTAGCGGGCGTTGACGCCGACCTTGCCGAGGGCCTCGACGACCCAGGCGTCCAGGAACGCGTACGACTGGATGAAGCTCATCCCGTCGACCAGCGACGGCGGCACCACCAACGAGTAGGTGATGCAGTTGCCCGGCTCCATGAACATGGCGCCGCCGCCGGAGATGCGCCGCACCACGTCGATGCCGTACTTCTCCGCGGCCTCGGAGTCGATCTCGTTGCGCACCGACTGGAAGGAGCCGATCACCACCAGCGGCGAGTCCCAGTCCCAGATGCGCAGCAGCGGGCCGCGGCGGCCGGCCGCCACCTCACGGGAGAGCACCTCGTCCAGCGCGACGTGCATCACCGGCGCCATCGTCACCGGTTCGATGACGTCGAAGACGTGATCGTCCCAACTGGTCGCGGCGCCCACGGCGCGGCGCACCGCGATGCCCACCGCGGAGGCGTCGAAGCCGACCATTTGCACGTCGCCGCCCAGGGCCGTCGTCACGGCGTCGGCGATCTGGCTGGCGGAGGCGGTCTCGGGCAGCCCGGTCAACGCCGCGTCGATCGACTCCAACGCCGAATCCGGCTCCAGGAAGAAGTCCCCGGCGACCGACACGTTCGCCAGCCGCCCGCCCTCGACATCCAGTTCGACCGAGACGAGTTTGCCCCCGGGAACCTTGTATTGTCCGCGCACCCTGCCACCGTAGCCCGCGGCGCGCGGGCCGCTCACGTGAGGCTGGTCGCAGACCCACCGGCTACGCCCGCACCTCCTGCCGCAGGAACACCACGTACGCGATCGCGAACACGACGACGCACGCGGCGACCAGCGCCACGATCTGCGGCCAGACCACCAGCATGCTCTGCACGAAGGACAGCGGGCCGGCCACCGCCCGGTCGGTCTGCTGCGGCAGCACCACGCCGACGGCCCGCACCTGTGGGTTGAGCAGCGCGCCGGTCGCCTCCTGGTACAGGTTGAGCGGCGAGATCAGGCTCAGCGTGTGTTCCGTCTGCAGGTGCTGGATCTGGGAGGCGGCGGTGCCGGCGGCGTCGACCGGCGAGATGAGGTCCGCGAGCAGACCGGCCAGCAGCAGGCCGAACAGCGCCAGGATCAGCCACACCGCGATCGCCACCAGCGCCGATGTCGCGGCTCGGCGCAGCGTCACCGAGCACAGCAGCGAGAACGCCATCCACAGCCCGATGTAGATCACGGTCAGCACCAGATAGACGAGCAGCCGCGCGATGTCGTCCGGTTGCGGGACGATGCCCAACCGCAAGATCCCCACACCGGCCACGACGAACATCACGGCGAGCACCGACACGGCGACAGCGGCGAGGCCAGCCGCGAACTTCCCGTTGATCACGTCGTCGCGGTGCACGGGCTGGGACACGAGCCGGGGCAACGTGCGCTGCGACCGCTCACCGGTGATGGCGTCGAAGGCGAACGCGATGCCGAGCAGCGGGCCGAGGAACCCGACCAGCGAGACGAAGGACGGTATCTCGCCCGGCGCCGCCGTGAACAGCAGCAGGAATGCGGAAGGGGTGCCGCTGGCGCCCGGGGCGGCGTCCTTGATGGCCGACGCGGCAGTGGACACGGCCGCCACCGCGGCCAGCCCGAGAATCACCAGCAGCACGAAGAACCGCACGGACAGTAGGTTGTCCGCGAATTCCTTGGCGGCGATCACACCCCAGCGGGTCGGCATGCGGCGCCCGGTGGGCCGGGCGGCCGTCGCGGTGCCGGCCGGTGCCTCGGGGCGCGCCGCCCGCTTGCCCTGCGGTGCGGCCGGTACCGATGGGTGCGGCGTCATGACGCTCCTTGGGTGAAGTAGCGGCGGTAGAGGCTGCCGAGTTCCTCGCTGCGCCGGCGCAGATGGACAACGGTGAGACCGGCGCGGGTCAGGGCGCCCGAGATGTCCGCGCTGATGTCCTGCTGGGTGCCGACCGCCCACACGTCGGCGTCGCGTTGCACCTCGATCACGCCGGGCAATCTCTGCAGGATCGGCGACGGGTCGCCGTGCGCGGTGGCGACCTCGATGACGATCCGCCCGCCATGGCGTTCGGCCAGTTCGTCGATGGTGCCGGCGGCCACCAGCGAGCCGCGCACGAAGATGCCGACGCGGTGGCAGATGGCCTGCACCTGGGTGAGCAGGTGCGAGGACAGCAGGACCGTGACGTTCTGCTCGGCGGCCAGCGTGGTGATGGTCGACAGGATCCGTTCCGCGGCCTGCGGGTCCAGGCCGACGGTCGGCTCGTCCAGGATCAGCACCTCGGGGCTCTTGACCAGGGCATCGGCGATGCCGAGTCGTTGGGCCATGCCCCGCGAGTAGGCGCCGGCGCGATCGTCGGCCCGGTCGGTCAGCCCGACCAGCTCCAGCACCTCGGCCACGCGACGTTCACCGGCGGCACGGTCCAGGCCGTTGAGCCGGGCCGTGTAGCGCAGGTTTTCCCGGCCGGTCAGCGTGGAGTAGAAGCCGACCGCGTCGGGCAGGTACCCGACCCTTCGTTTCACCTCCAGCGCGCGGCGGGTCGGGTCCATGCCCAGCACCCGCACCGAGCCCGCGGTCGGTTCCGTCAGACCCAGCAGCATCAAGATGGTGGTGGTCTTGCCGGCGCCGTTCGGTCCGAGCAGGCCGAACACCTCACCCCGGCCGACCGTCAGGTTCAGGCCGGACACGGCCGCCACCGGGCCGTACTTCTTGGTCAGGCCGGTGCAGACGATCGCCGGCGCGGAGCCGGAGCCGGATGCGGCCATCGCGGTCATCGCCGCCCGTAGCGCCGGAACAGCCACAGCAGCGCCACCACGGCCACGGCGATCACGATCACGCCGACCAGGCCCCACCAGGTGGAGGTCTCGACGGTGTACCGGATCTCGGCGGTGTCGGTGGAACCCTGGTCGGCCGCGGTCAGCGTCACCTGGTAGTCCCCGGTGATGGCGTCACCGGCGGGCTGGATGTGCGCCACCACGGGCACCGACTTGCCCGGGTCGATCGTGTCGATGGTCTTCGGCTCGAAGGTCACCGTCCAGCCGCTGGGCGGCGTGGACGAGAGCGACACGGCCGTGAGCGGCGCGCTGCCGGTGTTGCTGACCGTCAGGTGCACGTCGGTGGTGGCGCCGGCGCTGCCGTTGGCGTTGAGCACCTGGTCGGCGGTGGCCAGCGACACGGTGCCGCTGCCGGTCACCTCGACGGACAGCTTCGAGGTCAGCGTGGCGCCCTGCCCGGTCGCGGTCACCGTGATCGGGTACGTGCCGGCGGCCACATTGGCCGGTGGTTTCGCCGAGACGGACACGTCCGCGCTGGAGCCCGGATCGACGTCGACGGCGGAGGCCTTGTTCTGGCTGGCCGGCGACGCGGTGACGGTCCAGCCCTGCGGGCCGGCGGCGGTCAGTCCGAATGTGGCCTTCGTTCCGGTGTTGTTGGCCAGGCTGAGCGAGAAGTCGAAGGTGTCGGTGGTGGTTCCCTGCAGCTTGTCGAACTGCGAGGTCAGGGTGAACGCGTCCGAGGCCTCGGCGACCACATCCATCTGGATGTCGAGCTTCTTCGCTCCGCTGGGCGCATCGGCGCCGACGATGACGTGGTACTCACCGGTGGCGGCCTCGGGCGGCACCTGGACGTGCAGCGTGACCGACGGGGTCTTGTCGGGCCCGACGTAGGCCCCGCCGATGGTGAATCCGCCGCCTTGCAGGTCGGCCTTCCAGCCGTCGGGCGCCTGCTCGACGGACAACGCCACCCGCTCGGTGCTCGCGGCGGCGAGGTTCAGCGTCAACGTCACGTTCTGTCCGGCCTGCACGTTGACGACCGGGTAGTCGGTGCTCACGTCGACGGCCGAAGCGGGGCCGGCGGACAGCAGCAGCGTCGCCGCCGTGGCGGCCGCGGCGGCCAGTAGCCGGCGGCCGAGCCGCCCCCCGCCGGAGGAGCGGGCTGTCGGTGGCCGATCGTCCTGCGCCACAGGCGCCAGAGGTGAGACCGGGGACAGGGGGCGCCAGCGGCGCCGAGACGCAGCATGGCCCTGGGGGCGGGCACGGAGTGTTTTCTTCACGCGCCCGATCCTGCGACAAAGCGCGCGTTCCCGGGAAGATCGTCGCGGCTCCGACGAGCCGATTCTCAACGAACTTTCAGGTTCGTACAAACCGATTCCCACGTATGCGGCGGCCTTCACGACGAGTTCTCAACTTGGCCACGGACCGGCACGCGATACGGGCGCCGAAGCCGCATGGCCCAGCTCGCCGCCAAGGGGTGCGGTCGCCGAGGTCGGGAAGATGCCGCAGGGCCCGCCCCGCCGACAGGCGGAACGGGCCCCACATGCGGTCCCTATGGTGCGGCTACGCGGCCACGACCTTCACCGACAGCTTGGCGGTGACGTCCGGGTGCAGCACCACGGACACGGTGTGCCGGCCGGTGGTCCGGATGTGACCGTCGGCCCGGATCGCGCGGCGATCCAGCACCGGCCCGCCGGCGGCCTTGACCGCGGCGGCGATGTCCGTCACGGTGACCGAGCCGAACAGCTTCTTGCCGTCGCCGGTGGCCTTGGCCGGGATCTCCAGCGACAGCGCCTCGAGCGCCGCGCGCACCTCGCGGGCGTGCTCGACGCCGCGAATCTCGCGCGCCGACTGGGCCCGCTTGATCGTGGTGATCTGCTTCTCGGCGCCGCGGGTGGCGATGATCGCCTTGCCCTGCGGCACCAGGTAGTTGCGGCCGTAGCCGTCGCGCACCTCGACGATGTCGCCGGGGGCACCGACGCCGGGCACATCGGTGGTCAGAATCAGCTTCATGGTGTCCTCTTTCTCGCCTGGGATCGCCGGATCAGCGAGCGGTCGAGGTGTAGGGCAGCAGAGCCACCTCGCGGGCGTTCTTCACAGCCGTGGCGATGTCGCGCTGGTGCTGCGTGCAGTTACCGGTGACGCGGCGCGCACGGATCTTGCCGCGGTCCGAGATGAAGCGGCGCAGCAGATTCGTGTCCTTGTAGTCGATGACCTCGGCGTTCTCCTTGCAGAACGCGCAGGCCTTCTTCTTGATCTTGCGGGGTGGTGGTTTGGGCATAGCTATCTCCTCAGGCACGACGCGCGTGGCGCCGGGAATCTTTCACAACTGGTATGACGCCGTTCGCGGCGGTCGCCGCGATCCGTCGCCGGTTAGAACGGGGGTTCGTCGGCGTAACCCTCGCCGGCCGGCGGGGCCGAGCCCCACGGGTCCTCGGCGGGGGCGCTGCCACCGGACCGGCCGGAGCCGAAGCCCCCGCCACCGCCCTCGCCGCGCGCGACCCGGTTGACCTTGGCCGTGGCGTACTTGAGCGACGGGCCGATCTCCTCGACCTCCAGCTCGACGACGGTGCGCTTCTCGCCCTCACGGGTTTCGAACGAGCGCTGCTTGAGCCGGCCGGACACGATGACGCGGGCACCACGGGTCAGCGACTCGGCGACGTTCTCCGCGGCCTGCCGCCAGATGGAGCAGCGCAGGAACAGCGCCTCGCCGTCCTTCCATTCGTTGGAGTTCCGGTCGAACGTGCGCGGCGTCGAGGCGACGGTGAAGTTCGCGACGGCCACTCCGCTGGACGTGAAGCGCAGCTCCGGGTCCGCAGTCAGGTTGCCGATCACGGTGATGACGGTCTCGCCTGCCATGACGGCTCCCTACTTGCTGTTCGGGCGGGTGATCTTGGTCCGCAGCACCGATTCGTTCAGGTTGAGCTGACGATCGAGTTCGGCGACGACCTCGGACGGGGCGTTCACGTTGATGACGGCGTAGATGCC
>JBIQMQ010000046.1:0-12555 GCA_044463185.1 Nakamurella lactea
GCCACCTTCGCCATCGTGCTGGACAAGGTGCTGCTCACCTGGATGGTGCGCGAGAAGCGCTACCAGGCGCTCGCCGCCCGCAACTTCCTGCAGGGTGTCGGGCAGGCGGGCTTCCAGGTCGGGTTCGGCTACGCGCCGTTCAAATCGGTGGGCCTGCTCGTCGGCTGGATCCTGGGCCGGGTCGTGGCGCTGGGTGGCCTGTTCTCCCGCGGCGGGCTGCTCGCGCAGGGACTTCCGCGGCTGCGGGACCTCGCCGACGCCTGGCGCCGCTTCCGGCGTTTCCCGCTGGTCGCCTCCTGGGCCGCGCTGCTCAACGTCCTCGGTCAGCAGGCGCCGTTCCTGGTGCTGGGCGCCTACTACGGCCAGGCGACCCTCGGATTGATCGGCGTGACGACGCGGGTGCTCACCGCGCCGGCCACGCTCATCGGGCAGGCCGTTTCCCGCGTGTTCCAGGGGGAGGGCAGCGACGCGATCCGGCTCGGCACCAAGCCGCTGCGGCCGATCCTCCGGTCCAACGTGAAGGCGCTGTCGGCCATCTCGCTGCCGATCGCCCTGGTGCTCACCGCTTTCTCGCCGCCGCTGTTCTCGTTCGTGCTGGGCGCCGAGTGGCGCGAGGCGGGCGTGTACGCGCAGATCCTGGCGTTCGGCTACGCCGCGCAGCTCATCGTCTCGCCGATCTCGCAGACGCTGCTCATCCTGGAGAAGCAGGGCGCGCAGCTCGCCTGGGATGCCTCGCGCCTGGTGGTGACCGTCGGGGGGCCGCTGGTCGCCGCCCTGCTCGGCGCCAGCCCCACCGTCGCCGTCGCAACGCTGTCCGCCGGATTCATCGTCTGCTACGGCGCGCTGTGGTGGACCTGCCGCCAGGTGGCCGGCCGGTACGATCAATCGTTGCCGGGACCCGCCGCGGGCCCTGCGGCGTCATAGTCGGAAGGGCGGGACATGAACGGCGGGTCGGGTCGACCGGGCGGAACGCGCGTCATCCATCTGTCCACCGCCCACTCCGCCGACGACTCCCGCGTGTTTTGGCGCGAAGCCCGCGGTCTGGCGAGCCGCGGATTCGACGTCACCCTGGTGGCGCGGCGGGATACCAGCGCCACGATCGACGGCGTCACGGTGATCGGCCTCCCCACCTACCGCAGCCGGCTGGTGCGCATGACGTGGGGCGTGGCCCGTGCGTTCGCCATCGCCCTGAAATCCCGGGCGCGGTTGGTGCACGTCCACGATCCCGAGCTGATCCCGCTGCTGGTGCCGCTGCGGCTGGCCGGCAAGAAGGTCGTCTACGACTCCCACGAATGGCTCTCCCGCCAGGTCGCCGCCAAGCATTACCTGCCGGGGCCGCTGCGCCGCGCCGCGGCGTTGTTCGCCCGGGGCTTGGAGTGGGCGGTCGGCCGCGTCGCGCACCGCATCGTCACCGTGAACACGGCGTGCGCGTCGGTGTTCCCCGACGGCAAAGTGTCGATCGTGGCGAACTATCCGGAGCGGGCGCGCTTCCCGCACCTGGACGCGGGCGGCCCCGCCGAGCCGAGTGCGCAGGACGGCAGCCGCACGCCCGAGTTCGTCTACGTGGGCGGCATCACCGCCAACCGGGGCCTGCGCGAGATGATCCGCGCCACGGCCCTCGTCGCCGAGAACACGCCGGTCCGGCTGCACCTGGCCGGGCGCGCCATGCCGGCCGGGCTGATGGACCAGGTCGCCGCCGAACCGGGCTGGCAGAACGTGGACTATGCCGGCCTGGTGCCGCACGACGACGTCGCGAACCATCTGCGCGGCGCCGTGGCCGGGCTCGCGACGCTGCTGCCCACGCCGAATCACCTGATCAGCTCGCCCATCAAGGTCTTCGAGTACATGGCGATGGGGTTGCCCGTGATCATGTCCGACTTCCCGCAGTGGCGGGCGCTGCTGGACGGCATCGACTGCGTGGTCTTCGTCGACCCGTCCCAGCCGGAGCAGATCGCCGACGCCATGCGGCAGCTCCTGGCCGACCCGGAACGTCGCGCGCGCATGGGCGAGGTCGCCCGCCACGCCGTCCTGGATCGCTTCGTGTGGGAGAAGCAGCTCGACAACCTGGTGGACGCCTACCGCCGGGTCGGGGTCACGGCCGGCTGACTCGCACGCTCAGTGCGTGGCGACCGCCGGGTCGGCCGGCAGGTATCGGGCCGGCACGCCGACCGCCGTCACCTTCGCCGGCACGTCCCGGATCACCACCGCGCCCGCTCCGATCATCACCTCGGCCCCGACCGTGAGCCCCTGGATGATCGCGGCCTGGGTGCCGATGGTGGTGCCCGCGCCGACGTGCACGTTCCCGGCGATCGCCGCCTGCGGGAACGCCGTCACATAGTCGTCGAGCACCGTGTCGTGCCCCACCGTGCAATTCTCCGAGACGTGCACGTGGCGGCCCGTGGCGATGTTCGTCTCCAACCGGGCCCCGGAGCAGACGATCGCGCCCGGCCCGAGCCGGATATCCGTGCCGATGGTGGCCACCGGGTCGATCAGCGTCATCGGCAGGTAGCCCCACCCGGTGACCGCCTCGTCGATACGGCGGCGGGTGCCGGAGTGGCCGATCGCCAACAGGTAGCGGGTCGACCGGGGCATGTCGGCAAGGGCCGGGACCGGCCCGAGATGCGCGGCGCCCAGCCGACCCAGAATCGCGGCATCCGGCGTGCCGTCGTCGAGAAACCCGACGAACTCGGCGATCTCGCCGTCGATCAGCGCCGATCCGGCATCGATGGCCCGCTGCAGCGTCGCATGCACATGCCGCCCGAACCCGCCCGCACCGATGATCACCACGTCGATAGCCACGCTGCGAATGCAACCATTCCCGGGCCGCGGGCGCAAAGCGGCGCCGCCGGCCCGGCCCGAGGGCGGCGTCATACCAGCCCGGCCGCGTGGCCACCTGGTGGGCTGGCAGGATGTTCCCCATGCCACAACTCAAACCCCACGAGATTCCGGCCGGGCTCCTCGTCACCATCGTCGACCACCCGCTGGCTGCCTCCAGGCTGTCGATCATGCGCGACGCCCGCAGCGACAACGCCACGTTCCGTGCCGCGGTGCACGAGCTCACCCTGATGCTGGTCTACGAGGCGAGCCGGAACCTCGCCACCGAGCAGTTCCCGGTGCACACGCCGGTGGCGAAGACCACCGGTACCCGGCTCACCAACCCGCCGCTGCTGGTGCCGGTGCTGAGGGCCGGGCTCGGCATGGCCGACCAGGCGCACGCGCTGATCCCCGAATCGCAGATGGGCTTCGTGGGTCTGGCACGCGACGAGGTGACGCTGAAGCCCACCCCGTACATGGAGTCCCTGCCGGCGTCGCTGGCCGATAGGCCCACCTGGGTGCTGGATCCGATGCTGGCGACCGGCGGATCGATGGTGCACACCATTCAGCTTCTGGTGGATCGCGGGGCGACCGACGTGACCGCGATCTGCTGCCTGGCCGCCCCGGAGGGCCTGCTGAAGATCGTCGAGTCGGGTCTGCCGGTGCGGGTGGTCACGGCCTCGGTGGACGAGCGGCTGAACGATTCCGGCTACATCGTGCCGGGGCTGGGCGACGCCGGCGACCGCCAGTTCGGCGCGGTCTAGCCTTCTCGCCGCGTGTTACCCAGGCCGGCGTATGTGCCGGCCTGGGTAACACGCGGCGGAGGATGCAACCGAGAACGGGCGACCGAGCGTCCTAGGAGCATGACGACGTTCCGTGATCGTGCCCGCGCCCTCTCCCGCATGACGCTGCCCTTGGCGGTGCCCGTGCTGGTCGCTGCGCTGGCCCTGGCCGGCTGTGGCACACCCGCCGGGGTGGCGGACATGCCGCCCGCGCACGATTCCACAGCGCACGATTCCACCGCGACCGGCTCCACCGCGACCACCACCGCGCCCGCGGCCGCCGCCCTGCCCGATCAGCTCGCCGGCCGCACGTTCCTCTCCACCGCCGCCACCGGGCGGGATCTGGTGCCCGGCAGCACCCTCACCCTCTCGTTCGAGGACGGCAATGTCGGCGCGAACGCAGGCTGCAACCACATGGGCGGCACTCCCGTGTGGGACGGGGAGATGCTGACGCTGCCGGAGATGTTCATGACCGAGATGGCCTGCGAGCAGCCGCTGATGGACCAGGAGCAATGGCTCGCGGACCTGCTCGCCGGCGGGGTCACCGTGGCGCTGTCCGGTAGCGAGCTCACCGTGACCGGGGGCGGCGTCACGCTGGACCTTCTCGACCGCACCGTCGCGGATCCCGATCGGCCGCTGGCCGGCACCACCTGGACGCTGGACGGCATCGTCAGCGGCAGCGGCGATTCCGGCTCCGTCTCGTCCGCGCCGCTGGATCTCACGGTGACGCTGCGCGTCGGTGCCGATCAGCTGGACGTCTTCAACGGTCTCACCTGGATGTCGGCGCCGCTGGCGGCCGACCAGGATCTGTCCGCCTCCGCCGGCACGGTCCGCGTCGCCGAGGGATTGAGCGCGGATGGCCTCGGCTGCGAGGGAGGCGCCACCGACTGCTTCGTGGACGTGTCGGTGCTGGGCAGCGACTTCGACTACGAGATCAGCGCCGACCGGCTCACCGTCAGCGGTGTCGGGCCGACCGAAGGTCACGGGCTGATGTTCCGCGCCCGTTAAACATCGGCCGCGTGTTACCCAGGAAGGCGCATCCGCCTTCCTGGGTAACACGCGGCGATCAGATGCCGAGAACCTGGGCCATGGCCGCGCGAAGCCGGGCCAGGTCGGCGGCCGCCGCGGCACGGATCTCCGTCATCTCCGCGCCCTCGGGCACCGCCGCCACCACCTCCAGGTAGCACTTGAGCTTCGGCTCGGTGCCGGACGGTCGCACCACCACCCGGCGATGCGTCGTGCGCAGGATCATGGCGTCGGTCCGCGGCAGCACATCGACCACCTTGGTGACGGCTTCGCCGGCCAGCTCCGTCGGCGGCGCCGACCGCAACCGGGCCATCGCACCGGCGATGAGGGACAGATCGTCGACGCGCATCGAGAGCTGGTCGGTGACGTGCAGTCCGTGTGCCCGGGCCAGCTCGTCCAGCGCGTCGGAAAGGCTCCGCCCGGACTCCTTCAACGTCGCGGCCAGGTCGCACATCAGCGTCGAGGCGGAAATGCCGTCCTTGTCGCGGACGACGTCCGGGTCCACGCAGTGCCCCAGGGCCTCCTCGTAGCCGTACACCAGGCCGGTGCCCGCGCCGTCGCCGGCGCGCACGATCCACTTGAAGCCGGTGAGCGTCTCGTCGTAGCGGGCGCCGTGAGCTTCGGCGATGTGCTTGAGCAGCTCGGAGGAGACGATGGTGGTGGCGACCAGCGGGTCCGGATCCGCGGCCCGGTCCAGCGTGGCCAGCACGTGCTCGCCGAGCAGCGCCCCGGTCTCGTCGCCGCGTAGCATCCGCCACGGCCCGGCTGGGTCCGCCGGGTCGACCGGAATGCCCGCTGCGCAACGGTCCGCGTCCGGGTCGACGGCGATTGCGATGTCCGCGCCGATCCGCGCCGCCAGCGCCAGCAGCAGGTCCGTGGCCCCCGGCTCCTCGGGGTTCGGGAACGCGACGGTGGGGAAGTCGGGGTCGGGCTCGGCCTGCTCGGGAACCAGCGTCACGTCAGTGAAACCGGCCTGGGCGAGCGCCGCGACCAGCGTCTGCCCGCCGACGCCGTGCATGGGGGTGGCCGCGATCGTGAGCTGGCGGGCCCTGCCGCGGGGCAGTGCCGCGATCCGCGCCGTGTAGCGGGTCAGCAGGTCGTCCGGCCACGGCTTCGGCTGCCCGTCCGCGTCGATCAGCACGGCGGCGGGCGCGGCCGCGATCGCCGCCTCGATCTCGCGGTCGGCCGGGGGCACGATCTGCGCGCCACCGGCCAGGTACACCTTCAGGCCGTTGTCGTTGGGCGGATTGTGCGACGCGGTCACCTGCAGCGCGGCCGCCGCGTTGAGCTCACGCACCGCGAACGCGGTCACCGGCGTGGGCAGCGGCCCGGGCGCGAGCAGCACGGTGAACCCGGCCGCCGCCAGCACCCCGGCCGCGTCCGCCGCGAACTCCGCCGACCGGTGCCGGGCGTCGTGTCCCACCACCACGGTGCCGCCGGCGTGGCCGCTGGCCGCCAGGTATGACGCAATTCCCGCCGCTGCGCGGCGCACCACCGCCAGGTTCATACCGGACGGCCCCGCCCGCAGTGGCCCGCGCAGGCCGGCGGTGCCGAACGTGAGCGGCGATCCCATCCGGGACGCGAGATCGGTTGCTGCGGCGTCATTCCCGGCCATCGCCTGGGCGAGGATCCCCTTCAGCTCGTCGCGGTCGGCTGCGCACGGATCACCGGCGATCCAGTCGATCGCGGCGTGACGCAGCTCCGATCCGATCGTCGTCATGCCCGCCTCACCAGCTCCGCCAGCAGCGCCCCCATCTTCTGGGCGGAGGCCTTCCCGGCGGCGAGCACTTCGGCGTGATCCAGCGGCTCACCCGTCATGCCGGCGGCCAGGTTCGTGACCATCGACAGGCCGAACACTTCGGCACCGGCGGCGCGGGCCGCGATCGCCTCCAGCACGGTGGACATGCCCACCAGGTCGGCGCCGAGGCCGCGCAGCATGCGAATCTCGGCCGGTGTTTCGTAGTGTGGGCCGGGCAGCTGCGCGTAGACGCCCTCGGTGAGGCTGGGGTCGATCTCGCGCGCCACCGCGCGCAGCCGCGCCGAGTAGAGGTCCGTCAGGTCGACGAACGTCGGCCCCACGATGGGGGAGGTGGCGGTCAGGTTCAGGTGGTCGGAGATCAGCACCGGCTGGCCCGGCACGTACTCCGATCGCAGCCCGCCGGCCGCGTTGGTGAGGATGACGAGTTTCGCGCCGGCGGCGACGGCGGTGCGCACTCCGTGTGCGACGGCGGCGACCCCGCGGCCCTCGTAGTAGTGCGTGCGACCGAGCAGCGCCAGCACCCGCTTGCTGCCGACCGGGATGGACAGGGCTCGGCCGGAATGCCCGGCGACCGACGGCGCGGTGAATCCGGGCAGGGTGCCGATCTCGAGTTCCGCGGCGGGGTCGCCGAATTGCTCGGCGGCCGGGGCCCAGCCGGAGCCCATGATCACGGCCACGTCGTGCCGGATGGCGCCGGTGGCCGACGCGATGGCGGACGCGGCCTTCGCCGCGAGCTGCTGCGGGTCGGGCGCGTCGGTCGGGTCGTCGTGCGTGGTGTCAGATGCCATGCGAGAACCCTAGCCCGGTGGTGCGGAAATCAGGCGGGTCGCCGAAGTGCCACTGACCGAGGCGGCATGACGCAGCTCCGCGATATGCAACAGTGGATGGGCATTGCCCACCGCTCACTAGGGGAGACGACCCGTGCTCGACGCGCATCGCGCCACGCGGCCCGCACCGGCCGTGGTTTCGACCGCCACGGATCGGAGGCGCGGGTGACCGGCTCGCAGCCCGACGCCCGCGACATCCGGCGCTGGCGCCGGTATCTGGCCGACGAGCGCGCCGAGGCCGCCGTCTACCGGCGACTGGCGGAGCGCCGGAACGGCGAGGAGCGGGACATTCTGCTGGCGCTGGCCGACGCGGAGGGTCGACATGCGGCGCACTGGCGGGAGTTGCTCGCGCCGCACACGCCGCGCGACGCGGCCGGCGACGACGTGTTCGCCGGCGCCGGCCGGGGCAGTCTGCGCACCCGCCTGCTGGCGTTTCTGGCGCGGCACTTCGGCGCGGTGTTCGTGCTGGCGCTGGCCCAGCGCGCCGAGGCGCGTTCGCCGTACGCCGCCGACGAGCACGCCACCGAGACGATGGCCGCCGACGAGCGCATCCACGGCGAGGTGGTGCGGGCGCTGGCGGCCCGCGGTCGCAGCCGGCTGTCCGGCAGTTTCCGGGCGGCCGTATTCGGCGCCAACGACGGCCTGGTGTCCAATCTCGCCCTGGTGCTGGGCATCGGTGCGGCCGGGGCGAGCAGGTCCGTCGTGCTGTTGACCGGCCTGGCCGGGCTGCTCGCGGGCGCCTTGTCCATGGGCGCCGGCGAATACGTGTCGGTGCGGTCGCAGCGGGAGCTGCTGCAGGCGTCGGTGCCCGATCCGCACGCGGCGACGGTGCTTCCGCACCTGGATCTAGACGCGAACGAGCTGGCGCTGGTGTACCGGGCGCGCGGTATGGCGGCGGCCGACGCCGACGCCCATGCGCGCGCCGTGTTGGCCGGGTTGCGGTCCTGGCATGACGCCGCAGCACCCAGTTCCGCGGCCGATGGGCGGGGCGCGGCCGGCGACGGGGCGAGCGACGGCGCGCAACCACCGGCCGGCGCCGTGACGGCCGGCTCACCAGGGCCGGTCGCCGACGAGCACGAAGCGCTGGGCACGGCGTGGCGGGCCGCCGGGTCGAGCTTCTGTTTCTTCGCCTCCGGGGCGGTGATCCCGGTGCTGCCGTTCCTGTTCGGCGCGGACGGCCTGACCGGGCAGTGGATCGCGGCCGTGGTGGTCGGGGTGGCGCTGCTGGCGACCGGCGCCGTGGTCGGGCTGCTGTCCGGCACCTCCCCGACCAGGCGGGCCCTGCGGCAATTGGCCATCGGATACGGCGCCGCCGCGGCCACCTACATCCTGGGGCTGCTGTTCGCGATCTGACGCCCGGGGGCTGCTACGCGAGGTGCGCGATGGCGAGCACCGCGACGAAGCCCGCGACCGCGGCGAGCAGCAGGACGCCGGCGGCCGCCCACGCGAGATGCCGGCGGGACGGCTCGGGCGCGACCGCCGGCAGGGTGGACAGCGTCGCCGCCGCCTCGGGCGACCAGGGCGGCGGAGGCAGGCTTCCGGCCGGTGACAGCCCTAGCGGGCGGTCTGCGCGCGCGAGCGGGGGCGTCGGGATCGAACCGGCCCTCGGCGCTGAGTCCGGTTCCGGCCGCGCGTCCTTCCGGAGTTGCGGCTGCGCGTCCCGCCGGGGTTCCGGCCGCGAGCCCAGCCCAGGATCCGGGTCTGGCACCGGCTGCGCCCCGGAATTCGCCGCGTCGGACCCGTCCACCGGCGGCAGATAGATCGCCCCGCCGCTCACCTGAGCCAGCGCGGCCTCCGCGTGCCCCATCGGCATGCGGGCGCCGGGATCCTTGGTGAGCAGGCCGTCGATCACCGGCCCGATCGCGCCGGCATGCGGATGTGCCGGAACCGGGTCGGACACGACGGCGGCCAACGTGGCCATCGGCTTGCCGCGGTCGAACGGCGGATGCCCCTCGACCATGGCGAACAGGAGCGCGCCCAGCCCCCAGGCGTCGGCCGACGGGGTCGCCGGCCGACCGGACGCCACCTCGGGGGCGATGTAGGCGGGGGAGCCGAGCAGCATGCCGGTGGCGGTGAGCGTCTGTTCGCCGGCGGCGCGCGCGATACCGAAATCCGTCAGCTTGATCCGGCCGTCGTCCGCGATCAGCACGTTGGCGGGCTTCACGTCGCGGTGCGTGATCCCCGCGCCGTGCGCCGCCACCAGACCGGACGCCACCGCCCGGCCGATGGTCGCCGCGTCCCGAACCGACAGCGGGCCATGGGTTTTCAAGATGTCGGCCAGCGACTGGGCGAGCATCAACTCCATCACGATCACCGGCCCGCTGGCCAGCGTGAGGATGTCGAACAGCGTGATCACATGCGGGTGCGACAGCGCGGCGATGGCGCGCGCCTCCCGCAGGGTTCGGTCCGCCAAGACCTCGGCTTCCGCGGCCGGGATGCCCGCGGGGAAATTCAGCTCCTTGATGGCGACGCGCCTGCGCAGAATTCCGTCATACGCGTCCCAGACGGTGCCCATCGAACCGCGGCCGATCTCGGCGTCGAGGCGATAACGCCCGGCGAGCAGCCGCGTGGTGGTCATGCCGACCAGTGTGTCAGTTCTGCAGCGGGTCGACGCGGATCAGGTTCATGCGGTGGTGCGTGAGGTAGTCGGCGAGCGTGTCGCGGTGCGCGTCGCAGGCGGTCCAGATCTTCTCCCGATCCGGGGTGTGGATCTTCGGGTTGTTCCATACGACCGCCCACCGGGCGAGCGCCCGGCACTTCTGCGCGGAGCAGATCACCGACTCGGGATCGGCCCGGCCGGAGTTGTCCGGCGGGGTCGCCAGCGGCATGGTGTCCTCCTTCGTCAGCGTGCGCCGAACGGTCGCGCGGACCGGCGACTCGTCGCTCTTTCGGGGCTTTCGGTGGCCGGTCGCCTCGCGGGCCCCTCCTCCTCGGTTCTACGTGCCGGGGAACGTCACAGCAAGGGTGCGCACGGTGATCTTTTCGACCGGTAAGCTAACTCCTGGGTGATGTGCGGCCCTGTTTCGATGCCGGCCAGAGGTGAAGTGATGGACGCGAAGACCAGAGTGGCGGCGATCACCGCCGGTCAGGTGATGACATCTCCGGTGACGACCGTGGGCCCCGATACCTCCGTCGCGCACATCGCCGAGATCCTCGCGACGCGCGGCTACTCCGGCGTGCCGGTGGTCGATGCCGCCGGCGCCGTCTTGGGTTTGGTGAGCGAGCGGGATCTGCTGGCCCGCAGCGGCCGCACCGCCCGCGAGGTGATGACGACGTCCGTGATCAGCGTGACCGTGGACACCGACATCGCCCAGGTGCGTCGCATGCTGGTCGACGCGCCGATCCGCCGCGTCCCGGTTCTTGAGGCCGGACGCCTGGTGGGGATCATCTCCCGTCACGACCTCGTCGGCCGCATGGTGGAATGGGCGTGCGGCGTGTGCGGAGAGACGGTACGCGGCGCGCAGCCGCCCATCGTGTGCCCGAAGTGCGGTGGAAGTTCGGATCGGTTCGTCCTACAGGAACAGCCGCCCGGACCATGACGAAACGTCCGGGGTGACGCGCCTACCGCGCCGACTCGCCGGACAGTATGGAGGAGCAAGCCAGATGGCCGGACGATCAGAAGGCCCTGTGCGCAGCCGCTCCGCGAGTGGAAAACCCACGCAGCGAAGCAGTGCGTCCGCGACAGCCGCGAATGACGGCGCAGCGTCGGCGGGCAAAGGCGCCCCCAGTACGGCGTCCGCCACGAAGGGGCGCGGCCGATCGACCGGCAGCAAGGCCGGGGCCGGCAAGAGGACACCGGCGAAGGCCTCCGCGGCCAAGAGCGCACCCCGCGCCGCCGCGAAGCCAGCGGCCGACACCGCGGACCGGGACCGGCTCATCGGCTACTACCGCGAGATGACGCTGATCCGTGAATTCGAGCTCAAGGCCGGGGAGATGTACACCCGGGCGAAGATCGGCGGCTACTGCCATCTGAACCTGGGCGAGGAGCCCACGGTCGTGGGCGTGATGTCCGCGCTGCGCCCGACCGACTACATCTATACGAACTATCGCGAGCACGGCTACGCGCTGTCCCGCGGCATGGAACCCGGGCGCGTGATGGCCGAGCTGTTCGGCCGGTCCGACGGCGTCTCGTCGGGCCGCGGCGGCTCCATGCACCTGTTCGACGCCTCCCGACGCTTCATGGGCGGGTACGGCATCGTGGGCGGGCAGCTCCCGCCCGCCACCGGCGCGGCGTTGGCCCTGACCTACCGCGGCAAGCCCGGACCGGACGCGGAGGCGGTGCTGTGCCAGATGGGCGACGGCACCACGAACATCGGGGCATTCCACGAGTCGCTGAACCTGGCGGCGATCTGGAACCTGCCGATCGTCTACGTCATCATCAACAACGGCCTGGGCATGGCCACGACCGTCGAGCACGCCGCCGGCGAGCCGCTGCTGTACAAGCGGGGCTGCTCGTACCGGATCGAGGGCAAGCGGGTGGACGGCGACGACCCAGAGGTCGTCCGCCAGGCCACCGAGGAGATGCTGCGGCGCGCCCGTGAGGAGCGCAAGCCGGGCCTGCTGGAGATCATGTCGCACCGGCTGCGCGGCCACTCGGTGGTCGACCCGGCGCGCTACCGCTCCCGTGAGGAGACGGAGAAGCTGCGGTCGCAGGACCCGCTGCCCGCCTACCGGCGCAAGCTGGTGGCCGACGGCGTGCTCACCGACGACGAGTCGGCGGCCATCGAGGCGGAATCCATCGAGGTGGTGGATCGCGCCGTCGCCTTCGCGGACTCGAGTCCCGAGCCGCCCGGCAACGAACTGTTCCGCTACACCTACGCCAGCCCGGTGCCCAACACGTCCACGCTGATGCCCGGCGATCCGATCCTGCCGGCAGGCTGGGACGAGGAGGTTTCCCGCTGATGAGCGCGTCCACCACCGCACCCACGGCCCCCGACACCGATCACCCCGTCATCACCTACCGACAGGCACTGCACGACGCGCTGCGCAGCGAGATGCAGCGCGACGAGTCGGTGATCCTCCTCGGCGAGGAGATCGGCATCTTCGAAGGCTCCTACAAGATCACGGCCGGCCTGCTCGACGAGTTCGGGCCGGAACGTGTGCGCGACACTCCGATCGCCGAGGAGGGCTTCGTCGGGGCCGCGATCGGCGCCGCCATGCTGGGCATGCGCCCCGTCGTGGAGATCATGACGATCAACTTCTCGCTGTTGGCCATCGACCAGATCGTGAACCACGCCGCGAAGATCTACGGCATGTTCGGCGGGCAGACCGCGGTGCCCATGGTGATCCGCACCCCGGGCGGCGGCGGTCAGCAGCTGGCGGCCACGCACTCGCAGAACCTCGAGGT
>JBIQMQ010000046.1:12655-15736 GCA_044463185.1 Nakamurella lactea
GCGAAGTCCTTGGAGCGGATCGCACTACCCGATGCGGACGCCCTGATCCGGGTCATCAACGAACAGTTGGACGCGACCGGATTCAAGCGATAGAAAGGCGTCGAACCCACATGCCTGACGTATTCATGCCGCGGCTCTCGGACACCATGGAAGAGGGCACGATCGCGCAGTGGCTGGTCGCCGAGGGCGCCACCGTCGAGCGCGGCGCCGTGATCGCCGAGATCGAGACCGACAAGGCCGTGATGGACCTGGAGGCCTACGACAGCGGCGTGCTGGAGAAGATCCTGGTCGACGTCGGCCAGACCGTGCCGATCGGCGAGAAGATCGCGATCATCGGCGACGGCTCCGGTAGCTCCGCCGCCAACGGGGCCGCGGAGAAGCCAGCCGAAAC
The DNA here is from genome assembly GCA_044463185.1 of Nakamurella lactea. Taxonomy (GTDB): domain Bacteria; phylum Actinomycetota; class Actinomycetes; order Mycobacteriales; family Nakamurellaceae; genus Nakamurella; species Nakamurella lactea_A. The sequence continues at coordinate 13,047 of JBIQMQ010000046.1, forward strand.
GCAGGCCGCGGACGCGTCCGACGAGTCGGCCGACGAGGAGGCGTCCGAAGAGGCCGGCGCCGACGAGAACACGACCGACGAGGACACGGCCGACGAGCATGACGCCGCAGCAGGCGGGGCCGCGTCGCCCGCCGACACGCCTGCTGCCGCCCAGCCCGCCGCTGCGGCCCCCGCCGGAGAAGCCGCCGAGGGCCCGCTGAAGGCCTCCCCGGTGGTGCGCTCGCTGGCCCGCCAGCACGGCATCGACCTCTCCACGGTGCAGGGCTCCGGCCCCGGCGGGCGCATCATCCGGGCCGACGTGGAAGGGCTGATCCCCACGGCCGGCGCCGCGCCGGCGCGGGCTGCGTCGTCTCCGGTGCCCACGGCACCGGCCGCCGCCGCGCCCGTCGCGACGACCGCGGAGGACACGCGGGTGCCGCTGTCCACGATCCGCAAGGTGACGGCGAAGCGGCTGTCCGAGGCGGCCCTGGTGCCGGCGTTCCAGCTCACCACGGTGCTGGACGCCACCGAACTCGGCGTGCTGCGGCGGCAGATCAACGCGCACCTCGCCGCCTCCGGCGTCAAGATCTCGGTGACCGACCTCATCATCAAGGCCTCGGCCGTCACGCTGCGTGCGCACCCGGAGGTGAACGCGGCCTTCGACGGCGACGCCATCATCCGTCGCGGGCACGTCAACGTCGGCGTCGCGGTGGCACTGGAGGACGGCCTCATCGTGCCGGTGATCAAGGACGCCGACGTCAAATCGCTATCCCAGATCTCCACGGAGGCAAAGGAACTCGCGGGGAAGGCACGTGCCGGCAAGCTGAAGCCGGACGAGTTCTCCGGCGGCACGTTCACCATCTCCAACCTGGGCATGTTCGGCATCGACTCGTTCACCGCCGTGCTCAACCCGCCCGAGGCGGCGATCCTGGCGGTCGGCTCGACGGCGGACGAGCCCGTCGTCGTCGACGGGGAGGTCACGGTGCGGGCACGCACCCGGCTCACCCTGACCGTCGACCATCGCGTGCTGGACGGGGCGACCGGAGCCGCGTTCCTGCGCGACCTCACCGATCTGCTGGCCAACCCGCTGCGGATCCTGGTCTGAGGTGAGCGCCGCGCGCGGACAGGCGACCTACGTCCCGCGGTGGCGGCACCCGGCCGCCCGGGCATGGCTGCGGCCGTTCCTGATCGCCGGCGTCGCATGCATCATCGCCGGCGGGCTGTTGGCGGCCGCCACCGCCTATGTGACGACGCAGAAGACGGCGTGGGCCACCGCGTACATCGTGCTGGTGGGCGGGGTCGCCCAGATCGGCCTAGGTGCGGCGGTCGCCTGGCTGGCGCCGACCGCATCGCGCCGAGCCGCATGGTGGGCGTTCGCCGGTTGGAACCTGGGCAATGCCGGCGTGCTGACCGGCCAACTGGCCGGGATTCTGATCTTCACCGACATCGGCACGGTGATCCTGGTCGCGGCCCTGGTGACCGTGCTGGTGGCCGTCGGCGGCTGGCGCGGCCGGAAGGCGCCCGCGTCGGCGGCCGGAGCACCGGAGCACCCGGGCGTGCTGTGGGCGTTTCGCGGCCTGGTGATCCTGCTGGCCGTCACCATGCCCATCGGCGTGATCCTCGCCCACCTCGGCGCATAAGCGCCGCACAGCGCTCGCAGCGCCAGAACAGCGCCCGCTGCGCCAGCACTGCGGATCCCCACGACGCCGTTCGCTTCGACGAGCGCCAAGACGCCGGGGCCGGGCCGGGAACGACGTCCCGACCCGGCCCCGCGATCGATCGCTCTGCCTTTCAGGCGCTTAGGCCTCCAGGCGCTGCCGCAGCACGTACTGCAGAATGCCGCCGTGCCGGTAGTAGGCCTGCTCGGACGGGGTGTCGATGCGCACCGTGACCGCGAACGAGCGCGGTTCGCCGCCGTCCGGAGTCACCGTGACGGTCACCTCGGACGGGACGGAGTCCGCGCCCGACAGCCCGGTGATCGCGTACTCCTCGGTGCCGTCCAGGCCCAGCGACTCGGCGGTGTCGCCGTCCTTGAACTGCAGCGGCAAGACGCCCATGCCGATCAGGTTGGACCGGTGGATGCGCTCGTACGACTCGGCGAGCACCGCCTTGGCGCCGAGCAGCAGCGTGCCCTTCGCCGCCCAGTCGCGCGACGAGCCCGAGCCGTACTCCTTGCCGGCGAGCACGATCAGCGGCACATCGTTCTCGGCGTACTTCTGGGCGGCGTCATAGATGGTGACGACGTCCGTGCCGCCGGGGAGTTCGCGGGTGAACCCGCCCTCGGTGCCCGGCACCAGCTGGTTTCGGAGCCGGATGTTGGCGAACGTGCCGCGGATCATGACCTCGTGGTTGCCTCGCCGCGACCCGTACGAGTTGAACTGGCGCGGCTCCACACCGTGCTCGGTTAGGTATTTGCCGGCGGGCGAGTCCCGCTTGATGGTGCCGGCCGGCGAGATGTGGTCGGTGGTCACCGATTCGCCGAGCTTTGCCAGCACGCGCGCGCCGGTGATGTCCGCCAGCGGCTCGGGCGAGGTGCCCATGCCCACGAAGTACGGGGGCTGGCGGACGTAGGTCGAGTCGTCCTGCCAGTCGAACTGCTCCCCGGCCGGGACCGGCAGCGACTTCCAGTTATCGTCGCCCTCGTAGACGTTCGCGTAGCCGGCGGTGAACATCTGCGCCTCGATGGACGCGTCCACCACCTTCTTGATCTC
>JBIQMQ010000047.1:0-10626 GCA_044463185.1 Nakamurella lactea
CGAGTTCGGCGACGACCTCGGACGGGGCGTTCACGTTGATGACGGCGTAGATGCCCTCGGCGTTCTTCTGGATTTCGTACGCCAGGCGGCGCTTGCCCCAGATGTCGACGTTCTCCACGGTGCCGCCGCCCTGGCGGACCACGTTGAGGAAGGTGTCGATCGACGGTGCGACGGTGCGCTCGTCGAGGGTGGGGTCGAGGATGAGCAACAGCTCGTAGTGACGTGGAGCGGCAGAAACGCTCACGCGCACCTCCTATGGTCTCTAGTCGGCCACGGTCTTTCCGCAGCAGGAGGGTGTCGCGGCGGTTCCGGCGCGGTGCACTGGGATGGCGATGCGTCGGTCCGCCACAGGCGCGACCGAGCCAGTCTACCAGCGCCGCAGCGCCCGACCTACCGGTCGCGGCGCCAGCCTGACAGACCTCTGCGCCCGCCTGACCGACTGCGGTGCCCGCTCTGACAGTCCGCTGCGTCCGCCCTATCGACCGTGGCGCCGCCTTATCGACCGGAGGTGACGCCGTCCTCGCGTTCGGACCCGTCGTCCACCCAGGCGCGCTCCGACGGCGGCCCGTAGACCGGGATCGGGCCGTAGCGCTGCGCCTTCGCCGGTCGCTCCGGCCGGGACACGTGCAGCCGTCGCAGCACGTCGGGCAGTGTGGGCAGGGTGACGCGGTCCTCGACGCCGTCGAACACGCCTCCGGACGGGTCGTCGTCGCCGGCGATGCGCACCCGGTCGCGTTCCGGCGTGAGGATGTCCTTCACCACCATCACGACCAGCATGATGATGAGCGCGTCGCGCACCACGGCGGCGATCGCGAACGGGTAGATGGACAGGTTCTTACCGCTGTCGGTGTCGAACGACAGCATCAGCAGGTACCAGACCGCCACCTCGGACAGTTGCCAGGCCAGCACCGGGCGCCAGCGCGGCAGCGCAAGCACCACCAGGGGCAACAGCCACAGCGAGTACTGCGGGGAGAACACCTTGTTGGTCAGCAGGAAGGCGACCACGACCAGGAAGGCGAGCTGCGCGAAGCGCGGCCTGCGCTGAGCTGCCAGGGCCAGCCAGCCGATCGCCGCGCAGGCGAGGAGGAACAGCACCAGCGAGCCGGCGTTGAGCAGGCCCGTCGCGGCGCCCGTGTCGTCCGACCACAGCCGGTCGACCGGCAGGATCAGCGTGGACAGGAAGTACCACGAGTCCCACTCCGGCCCGCGGGCGGCGTTCATGGAGAAGAATTCGCTCCACGCCTGCGGGTGGCTGAGCGCGGTGGGCAGGTTGACCAGCAGCCAGGCGACGACGGCGCTCACGGCGGTGAACGCGAAGCGGCGCATCGCGCCGGTCCGCAGGCTCAGCACCAGCAGCGGTCCGAGCAACAGCGCGGGGTAGAGCTTCGCGGAGGCGCCCAGGCCGAGCAGCACCCCGGCCAGCACCGCCCAGCGGACGTCGACGGATTTCCAACTGCTCACCCTGACATGCGTGAATCCGCCGCCCTCGACCTGCACCAGCTCGGTGCGCGGCCCCAGGTCGTCCGGATCCAGCGGACGCTGCCGGGCCCAGGCGGCCATCGCCCCGGCGGTGAGCCCGATCGCCAGCAGATCCCAATTGGTGAAGGCATGCACCATCAGCAGCGGGGCAAGGCCCAGCATCGCCACGTCCCAGATGCGGCGGCGCGCGATCCGCGCCGTGGAGACGACGGTCCACACATAGAACAGCCCCAGCAGGATCGCGGTGATGGAGAAGTACGCGCCGACCGGCAGCGGCTTGGGCAGGATCCCGGTGCCGTCCGCGATGTTCAGGTAGCCGGCGGTCAGCGCCGCCGCGCCCCACATGAAGTAGCCGGTGAGCACCGGGTATTCCAGGTGCCGGACGGTCGGGCTGCCCGGCGGCGCGTCCGTGCCGGCGATCTCCCCACCGAAGACGGGCACGGTGACGAGCTCACCGCCCTCGACGCGCTGATAGCCAAGGGCTGCGTCATACACGAGATCCGCATCCCCGACGGCGGTGTCGGTGTCCCCGGTGCGCGCCACGTACGAGTCGCCCTGCTGCCGCACGTCGGCGCGCGGGTAGACGACGCCGGCGGCCTGATCCGGGCCGTTGTCCACCCAGGTGTAGGCGTACGGGTTGCGGCCCGCGTCGGCCAGGCCCCGCGAGCCGTACAGCGGGACGATGTCGTTGTAGCAGCCGGTGATCCACGGGCGCTGTCCGCCTTGGTCGAGTTCGCCGTCGGGCCCCGTCTGGATGCAGGGCGACTTGGCCAGCCAACCGACGATGAGCGCGGCGAGGGCGAAGACCAGCACCACGCGCAGCGGGGTGAACAGCCGGTTGCGGCCGATCGAGGAATGGTTGCCGAGCGGGCCGCCCAGCAGGGTCGCTGCGCGCCGGACGGTGGGGTCGGTCCAGCTCGGGATGACGCGGTCCGTGGGGGACAGCGACGCGCGCGGCGGAAGCGCGGCGGTCGACGCGGCGGCCCCGGAGACGGACGACCTGGTGCGGGACCGCCGGCGCGGCGTGCTGCGCGATTCGCGGCGCGCCTCGGCGCGCAGCGCCCGCGGTTGCCTGGCCCGGCGCGGCGTCGGGGCCGTGTCCGCGGGCGGTTCGAGGGACTGCTCGGCTCGCGGTTCCCGGGGCGGTGCGGCGCGCCGTTCGCGCGGTTTCCGGGTGCGCAGGGTACGGGGCTGCTGCGCGCGTCGGCGTCGCGGCGTCGCCTCGGTGCCGTCGTCGGTTGCCCCGGCGGGTATGACGCCGTCCTCCGCTGCTGCCTCGTCGGCCGGCGGTTCCGGCTCCGCGGCGCCCTCCGCGGGGGCGGGCTCGGGTTCCGGCGCTTTCGGGGACTTCGCCGCGACGAGCTGCTCCGGGGTCTGGTCCGGCGCCGCAGGAGGTTCGGGCGTCGCCGTAGGTTCCGGCGTCGCCGCCGCCGGCTGCGGCTCGCGCAGGGGCTCGGGCTGAGGTTCGACTAATGGCTCGGGCAGCGGCGGCGCGGGTGTCGGCGCCGGCCACGGGGCCGGCTCGGGCAGCGGCTCGGGAACGGGCGGCGCCGGCGGCGGCCCGGGGTGCGGGGCCGGGGGAGCGGGCTGTGGCTCCGGTTCCGGCAGCGGCGGGGCCGGCTCGGGCTCGGGCAGCGGCGGCGCCGGCTCCGGCTCGGGCAGCGGCGGCGCCGGCTCCGGCTCGGGCAGCGGAGGGATCGGCTCGGATTCGGACAGCGGCCGGGCGGCCGCGCCGGCCGGCTGAGTTTCGGGCAGCGGCTCCGCATCCGCGCGAACAGGCTGGCCGGTCGGCCGCTCGGACGGCTCCGAGCCCCCGCCGGCGGGCAGCGCGTGCTCAGCTTCGGGCAGCAGCTCGACGTCCGCGTGAACGGGATCGAGTTCGGTCAGCGGTTCGAGATCCGCGTCAGCCGGCGGGGATTCGGGTGGCGGCGAGGCGTCCGCGAAGGGCTCGCCGGAGGCCTCCGACTCGGATGCGGCCGGGTGCTCCGACGTCGCCCGCCCGGACTCCGCGCCGGCATCCTGCGGCTGATCGCCCGGCGCACCGCGCAGCACGGAGATCATCCGGTCGATGGGAAGCTGCAGCAGGTCCTCGACCGGCGTCCGGAGGAATTCCTGCAGCGATATGCCCGAGTCGACCGCGGAGGAGGCCACGGCCGCGCTCCCGCCGGTGTCGTCCTTGGGCGCGAACTCGGCGAGCAGTGCCTCGAATTCGCTCTGCGGGTCGGGGTCCTCGGCGTGCGAATCAGAACTCACGTCGACGTACTCTCCTTCCGCGTGCGCAGGCAAGGTACGAGCCGAATCCTCCCGCGACGCGTGCCGGCCCGGCTCCGGACCCGGGCTCATCGTGCGGCACGCCGGGGCCGGTGCGTTCGACGCTCATCGAAGGTGCCTCGCACGAACGACGCGATCAGGTAATTCCAGCAGCAGGTGCGGCAGACCTCCACTTCGTGCACCGTGAACTGAGAGAACCGTGTGGCCATGGCGTCGATCTCGTCGAGACTGCGGGCCGAGTTGGCCATGGTCCCCAGCGCCTCGCCGAAGACCCAGTAGACGTGCGTCAACGGTTCCTTCCGGCACACCGGGCAGGGGATGTCGGTAGGGATACCGTGGAATTTGGCGGCCCGCAGTAAATAGGTCGAGGCGTCGCACACCTCGGACACGGCCACCTCGCCGGCGGACAGCCGGGCCAGCAGCGCGCGCCGCTGCAGCGCGTAGTCCACCAGGCCGGGTCCGGTTCGCATGACCAGAGCGTACGCGGAGCGTCGGACTGCGGGCAGTAAGGCACCGACGGCGATCCGTCCGGCGCCTGCCGTGAGCAGCGTCGCAGCTGCCGTCCTCGACCGCTGGTGCCGGATTGATATATCGTGTCGATATAACGAGTCGTTGCATCGACGCTCGCGAAGCCCGATGCGGCGTCATGCCAGCGCCGTCACTGTGCGCGCGAGCCATGCCGCAGCGACCAGCGAATACCCGAGCAACCGTGGAGCCGCACCCGTGCCACACACAACCCCGCACGCCCGCGGGGCCAACGCCCAACGCCAGCAGCGCGCACCCCGCCCGGGGCGCGAGGCCGCTGGCGCGGCGACGCACACGCCGTCGGGCACGCTGGATCTGGCGCTGCTCGGCCTGCTCGCCGACGCACCCATGCACGGCTACGAGCTGCGTTCGCGGCTCATCGAACTGCTGGGAACCGTCCGCTCCTACTCCTACGGCTCCCTGTACCCGGCGCTGCGCCGCCTGGAAACCGCCGGGCTGATCGCCGTGGAACAGCCGATCACCGACCCGGACTCAGTGCCGCTGACCTCCAAGCGGCGGCGGCTGACGTACCACATCACGGCCACCGGCAAGGAACACCTGGCCACGCTGCTCGCCGAGGCCGGGCCGCAGGCCGCCACCGACGAGGGATTCGGCGTGCACCTAGCGTTCTTCCCGAAGACCACCGTCGACGCGCGGCTGCGCATCCTGCAGGCCCGGCGGCGGCGCATCGAGGAGCGGCGCGAAGGACTGCGCACCTCCATGGCCCGCGCGGTGCAGCGCATGGACGACTACACGCTGCAACTGCACGAACTGGCCATGGAGGCCTCGGAGCGCGAGGTCAAGTGGCTGTCCGACCTGATCAGCCGGGAGGAGCAGCTCCAGATCAACCCACACCAGGCGGCGCCCGACGGCTGACCCTCGCCCGACGGCCTCCCGCCGCAACGCGGCGCGGGCGGCGTCATACCGATACACCAGCAATCAAGAGTTCACACAGGTGAAGGAAGAAGACATCATGAGTTCCCCGTATGCCAAGCGTCCCATCCGCGTCGCCATCGTCGGCGTCGGCAACTGCGCATCGTCGCTGATCCAGGGCGTCGAATACTACAAGAACACGCCGCCGGACAGCCGGATCCCGGGCCTGATGCACGTGCAGTTCGGCGACTACCACGTCTCGGACCTGCAGTTCGTCGCCGCCTTCGACGTCGACGCGAAGAAGGTGGGCTTCGACCTGGCCGAGGCCATCACCGCGTCCGAGAACAACACCATCAAGATCGCGGACGTGCCCCCGACCGGCGTCGTCGTGCAGCGCGGGCACACCCTGGACGGCTACGGCCGCTACTACCGGGAGACCGTCACGGAATCCCCCGCCGAGCCGGTCGACGTGGTCGCCGCGCTCAAGGAGGCCAAGGTCGACGTGCTGGTGAGCTACCTGCCGGTGGGCTCCGACGCCGCCGACAAGTTCTACGCGCAGTGCGCCATCGACGCCGGCTGCGCCATGGTCAACGCCCTGCCCGTGTTCATCGCCTCGAACCCGGTGTGGGCGGAGAAGTTCCGCGCGGCCGGGCTGCCGATCATCGGTGACGACATCAAGTCGCAGGTCGGCGCCACCATTACGCACCGCGTGCTGGCGAAGCTGTTCGAGGACCGCGGCGTGGTGCTGGACCGCACCATGCAGCTCAACGTCGGCGGCAACATGGACTTCAAGAACATGCTGGAGCGCGACCGTCTCGAATCGAAGAAGATCTCCAAGACGCAGTCGGTGACCTCGCAGGTGCCGCACGAGATGCCCAACGGCACCGTGCACATCGGACCGAGCGACTACGTGCAGTGGCTCGACGACCGCAAGTGGGCGTACGTGCGCCTCGAGGGTCGCGCCTTCGGCGAGGTGCCGCTGAACCTGGAGTACAAGCTCGAGGTGTGGGACTCGCCGAACTCGGCCGGCATCATCATCGACGCGGTGCGCGCCGCCAAGATCGGCCTGGATCGTGGACTGGCCGGACCGATCGAGGCCGCCGCGGCGTACTTCATGAAGTCGCCGCCGGTGCAGTACGGCGACGACGTCGCGCGCCAGATGGTGCAGGACTTCATCGACGGCAAGTAACGAGGCTGTACGCGCTTACAGCGCGGCGACAGGGGCCGGTTTTCAGTGCTCCGGGCGGTCAGGCTTGATCCCTCACACTGAAAACCGGCCCCTGTCGCCGCGCTTTTGCGTATCACCGCACGTCGGGTTTCCGGTCGCTTCGCGGGACGGCGAGGATGACGCCGTTCACGGTTGGAGGCGCCGCGCCGCCCGGCCCGGCGGGGAGCGACGCGAAGGATCAAGCCTGACCGCCTGAAGCGGCGTTCCCCGGCGGGCCGGGCGTCCCACATCACCGCTGTGTCTTATCCAGCTGTTCCTCGCCTACGTTTCGGACGGCACTTGCTGTGTCTTCTGGAGACGCTCGTGACGACCTGCACTGCGGCTTCGTCACAACTCTTAGCGGACGACCATGACGGGGCACGGGGAGTGGTGCACCAGCGCGCGGCTGGTCGAGCCCAGCAGCATTCCGGTGAACTCCGACCGACCACGCGTGCCGACCACCAGCAGCCGCGCGGTCTGTGCCCTGGCCAGCAGCGCTGCGGTCGGCCGGTCCCGATAGGTCACCGTCTCGACCTGGACGGAGGGGTAGCGAGCCGCCAGCGGCGCGACCAGCGCCTGCAGGCCCGCCGACGCCGTCCGCTGCCAGTCCTCGAGCTGCTCCCGGTCGGCGCGGGCCGACGGCGCCTGCCAGGCGTGCACCGCCACCAGTGGGCACTTGAACCTCTCGGCGGCTTGGAACGCCTCCTCCAGGGCTGCCTGCCCGTTCGCCGACGAGTCGACGCCGGCCACCACGGGCGCGAGGGAGCCGTCCTCCGGCTCGCTCTCGCCGCGCACCACCACCACCGACGTCAGCGCGTGCGCGACCACACCGGTGGACACCGAACCCAGCAGCATGCCCTTGAAGCCGCCCAGGCCGCGCGAGCCGACCACGACCAGGTCGAACCGACCGGACATGTCCACCAGCGTGGCCACCGGGGCGCCCAGGTGCGACTCCACGGTCACCTCGACGTCCGGCGTCTCGCGCCGGACCGACTCCTCGGCCGCGCTGAGAATGTCCTGGGAGTCCTTGGCGAGACCGTCCATCAAAAACCCGATCGCGTCCATCGCGCCCAGGCCGGAACTGGGCCAGTAGTAGCAGTGCACGATGGTCAGCGGCGCATGTCGCCGGGCCGCCTCCCGCGCCGCCCAGAGCAGCGACCGCTCCGACGCCTCTGACCCGTCGACCGCCACCAGCACGCCTCCGCGCGCCTGCGTGTCCTGGCCGCCTACCTCGTCGCTCATCGCCCACTCCTCGGTCCGCTACGTGAGGCGCCGTCCGCGCCCATTGCCCCATCCTGCCGCAGCATTTCGGCCCGCGGCCAGGGCCTAACGTCACTCGCGCCGCTGCGCGCGTGCGGCAGCGCGCCGATCCGAAGCACTCTCGGGACTTTGGGCCCGGCGAACTGAGGCCTTGGGGCCGTGGTGGCTCGTCCAGGGACGCGGAATCGTTGCAAGTGCCGGAACATCACGCCCCGGCACCGCGCTCCGACAACGGAGCCGCACCCGAGGAGGAACCATGACCACCCACCTGGACGGCCCGGCCAGAAGGGCCTCACACGCATCCGCGACCGACGCGGCGCCGGCCGCCCATGGCCAGGACATCGTCATCCCAGGCACCGCCCGCGCACCCAAGGCGCAGACGGGCACCCTTCCCGCGCCGTCACCCGCCGGTGGCCGCTGGCTCGCCGTGCTGCGTATCGCGGTGGGCGGGATCTTCCTATGGCCGTTCCTGGACAAGCTGTTCGGCCTCGGCTACTCGACGACGGCCGAGCGGGCTGTGCTGGAGGGCAACTCGCCGACCAACGGCTTCCTGTCCCGCGTGGATGTCGGGCCCGGCCAGGGCTTCTTCCAGGCGATCGCGGGCACCTGGTGGGCGGACGTGCTGTTCATGCTCGGGCTGGGCGCCATCGGCGTCGCGGTGATCCTGGGTGTGGGTCTGCGCATTTCGGCGGTGGCCGGAACCGTGCTGATGATGATGATGTGGTTCGCGGAGTGGCCGCTGGCCCGCTTCACGGACAGCGGCGATCCGACCGGGTCGACCAACCCGCTGCTGGACTACCACGTGATCTACTCGCTCGCCCTGATCGCCGTCGCCGTCACCGCAGCAGGCTCCGTGTGGGGCCTCGGCCGCAAGTGGGCGTCCCTGCCGTTCGTGCAGCGCCACGCCTGGCTGAAGTGACACACCGCGCGACGTGATCCGCGCATCAGACCGTCGATGGCCGACCCTCTCCAGGGCCGGCCATCGACGTATCCGGCGTCATGCCCGTCAGGTCCGCGAGGGCGCGTCCACCGGGGCGCCGACCAGGGCGCGGGTGCGGGCCAGCCGGTCGGACAGGTCGCCGTGTTGCGCGATGAGCTCGGCGGGCGGCATCGGCCGGCAGAACAGGTAGCCCTGGGCGACGCCCACGTTCGTGTGCTCGCGCAGGTAGGCGAGTTCGTCGATGGTCTCGATGCCCTCCGCCACGACGACCGCGCCCAACTCGTTGCCGATCGTCTCCATGGCCTTGAGCATCACCTGACTGCGCGGGCGTGCGGGTAGCGCCGTCACGAACGAGCGGTCGATCTTGATCTCGTTGGCCGTGATCGTCAACAGGCGGGACATCGAGGCGTAGCCGGTGCCGAAATCGTCGATGGACACCCCGACCCCGGCGGCGGTGATCAACGGCAGGATCTCGTCGCGGAACACGTCCAGGGCGAGCAGCGCATCCTCGGTGACCTCCATCGTGAACCGCGGCGCGTATCCCGACGCGGTGATGCGGTCCAGGAACGACTGCAGCAGCACCGGGTCGGTGGCCTGCCGGGTCGAGACGTTGACGCTGAACGTGGTGCGCCCGCCGAACGTCTGGTCCAGCCCGGGCAGCGTGGCCAGCGCGTCGTCGAGCACGATCGCGGTGATCTCGTCCAGCAGCCCGGCCTGGATGGCCAGGTCGATGAATCCCGCCGAGGAGCCGAGCGTGCCGTTCTCGTCGACCTGACGGGCCAGCAGCTCGAAGCCGACGATGTCCATCGTGCGGACGTCGACCTTCGGCTGCACCGCCGCCTTGAACCGGCGCTCGACCACCGCCCGGCGCAGCCGCTGCTCCTCGCCCAGCTTGGTGGCGACCGCCACGCCCATGCTCGGCTGGTAGAGCATCGCGCCGCCGCGGCTGGAGTGCTTCGCCCGGTACATGGCCATGTCGGCGTTGCGCCGCAGCTCGTCGAACGTGCTGCCGTGGTCCGGGTAGATCGCTACGCCCACGGACGCGGAGATCAAAAGCTGCCGTCCGCGCAGCAGGAACGGCTCGCGCAGGTCTGCGAGACCTTGGTTGACGCCGTTCATCACGTCGGCCGCCGACGTGATCGGATTGGACAGGAACAGGAACTCGTCACCGCTGATCCGCGCGACCAGGTCGGTGTCGTTCACCCGGTACCGGCGCAGCCGATTGGCCACCTCGATCAGCAGATCGTCGCCGATCTCGTGCCCGTAGTAGTCGTTGACCTGCTTGAACCCGTCCAGGTCGATGAAGGCGATGGCCAGTTTCGACCCGGGCGCCATCGCGGCGATCGCCGCGCTCGCCTGCTGCTCGAAGTAGCTGCGGCTGACCAGGCCGGTCAGCTCGTCGTGGTTGGCGCGGTAGGCGAGGTCGTCGCGGGCGGCCTGCAGCTCGCCGGCCAGGCGCTCCAGTTCGGTCCGTTCCCGCTCCACGCGGTTCGCCCGTCGGGTCGCCAGGGCCTGCGAGGCGATCAGGGACAGTTTGCGGGCGACGGCGATGTCCCGACGGTCGAAGCCCTCGGCGTCCACCGGGCGCAGCAGCATCATCAGGCCGCGCTGGTCGCGGATGCTCACCGGCAGGTACAGCGCCGGCTGCTGCGGGCTGAGGCCCAGCTCCGCGGCGGCCGCCGGCCAACTCGATTCCCGGTGCGGGGTGACGGTGGCGATGACCCGGCCGGCCAGCACCCGTGCCGTCATGGCGGTCGCCTGCCACTGCGAGTCGACCAGGCCGGGCTCGGTGGACACGACGCAGCGCAGCCTGCCCCCGCGCTCCTCCACCAGCACCGCGGCCTGCGAGAACTGGAACAGCGGGCCCAGCACGCCGAAGACCGCGGTGAACGGCTCCGCGGCCGCGTCTCGCTCCAGCAGCGTGTTGAGCGCGTCGATCAGCAGGCTCAGGTTCGCCACTTCGCGGCGCAGCCCGCGCAGCTGCTGGTGCTGGGACAGCACCTGCTCGCGGAGGTCCTCGACGCTGGCGGAGTCCACCTGGGCGGCGAGCCCGCGGTGCTCGGGGTCGTCG
>JBIQMQ010000047.1:10726-15165 GCA_044463185.1 Nakamurella lactea
GGGTCGTCGTCGGGACGCGCGGACGGGCCACCGTCGGGCCCGCCGGCTGCATCCGGGGTGTTCGCGTTCATCAGCGTCCGAACACGATCGCCGAGATCATCAAGTTCGCGTAGACGTTGACGCCCATGGCCGGCCCCTGCTCGCCGGCGGTGAAGCAGCCCAAGAAGCCGATCTGTCCGAACCCGTCGCGGGCGCTGACCGCCACCTGGTCCACGTCGCCGCCGACGGCCATCCGGCAGCCCACGCAGTACACCATCAAAGCCCCGGCGGGCTGCCGGGACTCGTCCTCCAGCTCGGACAGTGCGGTGCTCGCCACCCGGCCGGCCCGTTGGATCAGGTTGGGCTTGGTGCCGCGCATGGCGTACACCCGCAGCCCCTCCTGCACCTCGGCGTACGTCATCAGGCCGCGCTCGGGGGTGACGGCGCTGACGTGCACGGGCCGGTAGAGCGTCAGCGCGCTGGCGCTGCCGGTGACCGTGCCGAGCGGCCACCAGGCGCTGTCGGCCGCGATGAATCCGCCGCCGGTCATGGCGTCGGCGGGGAGCTGGCCGCCGGTCCAGTCGTTGTACACGTCCGCGGCGGGCCGGCCGTCGATGGTCAGCACGTGCCGCCCCCGGCGCGCCCCGCCGGGCGCGAGGTCGCCGCCCACGGCCGTCACGATGCCACTGTCCCCGGTGGGCTCGAATCCGCCGCCGTAGGCGACGGTGACCCCGCCGGACGGGAAGAGCACGCCCACCACCAGCCCGTCGGACAGCGGCCCGCTGGTGCCGAACTGGCGTTGCCGGCCGCTCACCATGCTCGCGGCGCTACCGCCGACAATCGGGCAGCGGTCGCCGACGACGCGACGTAATCCGGCCAGTACGGCCTCTTCCTGGCCGGGCGCCTGGTAGATCCACACCAGTTCGGGCAGTTCGCCTTCGGCGTCCGCGGCGCGCAGCGCGGCGTGCAGCGTGTATTCCGCCGATCGCGCGGGGTCGTCGCCCAGCGCAGCCGATGCCACCCCGTAGTTGCCGTCCGGGTCCGAGATCGCCAGCAGCCCTATCGACTGATCGCCAGCCACGCCCGCGTCGCTCATCACACCGTGGCCCGAGCTGCCGCCGATCAACGCGGCGCCGGGGGCGGCCGCACGCAGGCTGTGATACAGGGCGGTGTCGTCGTAGTCGCCGTCGTAGAACACGAACACGTGGTCCGCCGGGTGACCCCATTCGCTGAGCTTCCGCTGCAGGTCGGCGGTGGCCGCAGCGGTATCCGGCGCGGCGGTCACGAAGGCCTGGATCACTACCGGCATGGTCACCGCCTTCGCCTGCGTGCCTCGGGGCACCCGTGCCCCCACTCCGGCGGCTGGCCACCGAGGGTGAGCAGGGGTGCTCACGTAGTGAGGTCTGAACTCTACCGCCGTACCCGATTCGCGTCGAGATGACGGAACTTCGTCATCCTGCCGCCGACGGCCGGGCGGCTCAGTCCAGCAGGTCGAGGGTCAGCACGTCTCCGGGGCGGATGACGCCGGGCCTTGCGGCGGTCATCTTGTAGCCGCGGGCGCCGCCGTCCAGATGCTCGAGCGCCTGCTGAATGTCGTCATCCACGTCGAAATCCTCCCGCCGCAGGCAGAACTGAGCGAACGGCACGCACGGCTTGGCGATGTGCACGCCGGTCATCGGCAGTAGCGACGGTCGGTGGTGGGCGACGGGTATGACGCCGCCCTCGGCTGCGCCGCCCGCCGGCGTCGCGCCCGCCAGGGACAGCTCCGGCGGCAGGGCGCGCCCGGCGAGGCCCGGCGCGTAGTCCAGCAGTATCGACTCGCCGGCGATGCCGTCGACGAGGTGCGCGCCGTACCGCTGCCGCAGCGCCGCGTAGTCGCCGGTCGTCATGATGCTGATCCCGTTGCGGCCCTTGGTGTTCCGGGTGTGTGGGTGCCGGACGTTGTGCACGTCCAGGTGCTCGGTGCCGTCGCGGTCGACGCCCACGGCGCCGTCCGTGGTGACGCGCAGCTCGGCGACCTCGCGCAGGATGCGTGGCTCGTAGCGGCGCTGCGGCGGCAGCCCGACCTTGATGCGGTCGAGTTGCACCTGCACCCGGATCACCGGCAGTTCCAGCAGCATCCGCGCGCCTCCTTCCGTCGTTGTTTTGAAGGCTGTCAGCCTGCGGAGAGTGCCGCGAAGGATCAAGCCTGACCGCCTGGAGCGGCATTCTCCGCAGGCCGACAGCCGAAGCCCGGAGCACCGATGACGGCCGTGCCGTCCACAGCGCCGCAGACCGGCAAGCCTACGGGACGATCGAGACCATGCGGCCGGGTACGACCACCACCTTGCGCGGGGACGCACCGGCCAGGATCTCGGCGATCTTCGGGTCGGCCAGGGCGGCCGCCTCGACGGCCGCCCGGTCGGCGTCGGCGGGCACCGTGATGTGCGACCGCACCTTGCCCTGCACCTGGATCGGGTATTCGACCTCGTCCACCGCGACCAATGCCGGGTCGGCCACCGGGAACGGGCCGTGCGCCAGCGAGGTGTCGTGCCCCAGCCGGGACCACAGCTCCTCGGCGATGTGCGGGGCGAGCGGCGCCGTCATCAAGGTGAGCGCCTCGGCGATCTCCCGGGGCACCGCGGCCCCGGTTTCCGCAAGGCGCTTCGTGACGTGATTGCACAGCATGATCAGCTTGGCGATGGCGGTGTTGTAGAGCATGCCCTCGAAGTCGCTGCGGACGCCGTCGATGGTGCGGTGCAACAGCTTTCGGGTCTCGAGGTCGGCGGGCTCGTCGGACACGACGGTGGTCCCGGTGTCCTCGTTGACCACCAGGCGCCACAGCCGCTGCAGGTAGCGTTGCGCGCCGACGGCATCCTTGGTCTGCCAGGGCCGGGAGACGTCCAGCGGCCCCATGGACATCTCGTAGACGCGGAACGTGTCCGCGCCGTACGCCTCGCACATGGCGTCCGGGGTCACCACGTTGTTGAGCGATTTGCCCATCTTGCCGTACTCGCGGCGGACCGGTTTCCCCTCGTATTCGAAGATGCCCGGCTCGACCTCGACGACCTGCTCGGCGGGCACGTAGAAGCCACGCTCGTCGGTGTAGGCGTAGGCCTGGATGTAGCCCTGGTTGTACAGCCGGCGGAACGGCTCCTCGCTGGACACGTGCCCCAGGTCGTAGAGCACCTTGTGCCAGAAGCGCGAGTAGAGCAGGTGCAGCACGGCGTGCTCCACCCCGCCCACGTACAGATCCACGCCGCCGGGGTCCTTGACGCCGTCGGGGCTCGCCTGCTCCCGCGGGCCCATCCAGTACTTCTCGACCTCCGGGTCGCAGAACGCCTCGTCGTTGGTCGGGTCCAGGTAGCGCAGCTCGTACCAGCAGGAGCCGGCCCACTGCGGCATCACGTTGAGCTCGCGGCGGTACTGTTTCGGCCCGTCGCCGAGGTCCAGGGTGACGGTCTTCCACTCGGTGGCCCGGTTCAGCGGGGGCACCGGTGTGGAGGTGGCGTCGTGCGGGTCGAAGGCCTGCGGGGTGTAGTCGTCGACCTCGGGCAGCTCCAGCGGCAGGTACTCGTCCGGCAGCGGGATCGCGACGTCGTTCTCGTCGTACACGATGGGGAACGGCTCTCCCCAGTAGCGCTGTCGGGAGAACAGCCAGTCGCGCAGCTTGTACTGGACCTTCGGCGTGCCGAAGCCCTTGGCCTCGAGCCATGCGATGATCGCGGCCTTGGCGTCGGCCACGCCGAGGCCGTTCAGCGAGATCTCGTCGTTCGCCGAGTTGATGGCCGGCCCGTCGCCGGTGTACGCCTGGTCGGGGTCGTGATCCTCGCTCGGCTGCACCGTGCGGACGATGGGCAGCCCGTAGGCCTTCGCGAAGTCCCAGTCGCGCTCGTCCTGCGCAGGCACGGCCATGATGGCGCCGGTGCCGTAGCCCATCAGCACGTAGTCGGCGATGAACACGGGCAGCCGGGCGCCGTTGACCGGGTTCACGGCATAGGTGCCGGTGAACACGCCCGTCTTGTCCTTGTTCTCCTGCCGGTCGAGGTCGGACTTGCGGGACGCGGCGAGCCGGTAGGCGGCGATGGCCTCCGCCGGCGTGGCGGCGCCGCCGGTCCATTCGTCCGGGGTGCCGTCCGGCCAGGAGGCGGCGACAATCTTGTCCACCCAGGGGTTTTCGGGCGCGAGCACCATGTAGGTCGCGCCGAACAGGGTGTCCGGCCGCGTGGTGTACACCGTGATGGACGGCGCGTCGCCGGGGGCTGCGTCATCGGCGTCGTGGGCGGCGACGCGGAACGTGACCAAAGCGCCGGTGGAGCGGCCGATCCAGTTGCGCTGCATGGACTTGACCGATTCTGGCCAGTCCAGCCGGTCCAGGTCGTCCACCAGCCGGTCGGCGTAGGCGGTGATGCGCATCATCCACTGACGCAGGTTGCGCCGGAAGACCGGGAAGTTGCCGATCTCGCTGGTGCCCTCGGCGG
>JBIQMQ010000048.1:0-5211 GCA_044463185.1 Nakamurella lactea
CCGCGAGCGGAGCGGGTGGGCCAGGACGCGGATGGCGCGGTCGTCGAGTTCCATGTTGACGGGACTGGGATGGGTGGTCACCGCACCATCGTGTCATGCACATTTCTTATGCACAATAGTTATGCATGGGGCGCGGCGGGTCTCCTCGTCGACATCGAGGAACCACACCTCGGCAAGCGCCGCGCGAACCGCGGCCATGGACCGGCTCGGCGAGCAGAATGTGTACTCCGCCGCGTCCATACCTAGAGCTGGTAGGGTTGCTCATACCTAGCAGAGCAAGGGGTCGGATGCATATCGACAAGGATCTGGTCGCGGCGGCGGCCACGCCGCTGGTGCTGGGCATCTTGGCGGAGGGCGAATCGTACGGTTACGCCATCTTGAAGCAGGTGCGCGAGCTGTCCGGCGGACACCTGGAGTGGACGGACGGAATGCTCTACCCCCTGCTACATCGGTTGGAGCGGCTGGGGTACGTCACCGCGACGTGGGAGACGTCGACCGCGGGCCGGCGGCGCAAGCACTACGCGCTGGCCGACGCCGGCCGCCAGGCACTCGTCGAACGTCGTCGCCAGTGGGCCGTCATGGATAGCGTGCTCAACCAGGTGTGGCGCTCGCCGTCGATTCGGCTGGCAGCCCCGAGAAGCGCGGAGGCGGGGCTGTGATGGCCGGAACGGACGTCGAATCGCAGATCAGCCAGTGGCGCAGCTACGTACAGCGTCATTCCGGCATCGTGAGCGACGACGTCGCCGAAATGGAAGACCACCTGCGCGAGCAGGTGGCGGATCTCGTCGCAGTGGGCTTGAGCGAAGCGGAAGCCTTCATGGTCGCCATCACCAGGCTGGGCGGCGTCGACGAGATCTCTCGCGAGTTCGCCCGCGAGCACGCCGACCGGCTGTGGAAGCAACTGACCCTGGCACCGGCCCCGCAGGCCGAGTCCGGCGCGCGCCCCTCGGGTGAATTCGCGGTCGTCCTGACGCTGGCGGTCTGCTCCGCCATCGCCGTGAAGGTCGGTCTGGCGCTGATGGATGGACTGACGTTTGCGCTGACCATGAGCCTGCTGGTGGCGCCGTTCCTCACCGGCTACTTCGCCTGGAAACGACACCTCGGTGTCCGACCGATCGCCTTCGTGATCGTGACCTTCGCCCTGCTCGCGCTGGTGCTGGGCGTCTACCCGTATTCCGACACGGCAGACGTCTCCGCGCTGACCGGCATCCACACGCCGATCGTCGCCTGGTTCCTGGTGGGCATCGCCTATGTGGGCGGCCAGTGGCGTTTCGGACAAAGGCGCATGGACTTCGTTCGGTTCACCGGCGAATTCATCGTCTACTACGCGCTTCTCGCGCTGGGCGGCGGCGTACTCGTCGCCCTGACGCTCGGCAGCTTCTCCGCCGTGAACATCGACATTTCCGGCTTCGTCGGAGACTGGGTGCTGCCGGTTGCCGTGCCGGGAGCCGTCCTCGTCGCCGCCTGGCTGGTCGAAGCCAAACAGAGCGTCGTCGAGAACATCGCGCCCGTGCTGACCCGCGTCTTCACGCCGCTGACGATCCTCATGCTGCTGGCCCTGCTCGGCGCGTTCGCGGCCGGCCGCGACGTCGCGGCCTCGGATCGCACGCTGCTGATCATGATGGATCTGGTCCTGGTGCTGGTCCTCGGATTGCTGCTCTTCACAATCTCGGCGCGGGAGCCCGGCTCGCCGATCGGCATCTTCGACTGGTTGCAGCTGGTCCTCGTCCTGGCCGCGCTGTTGGCCGACGTGCTGATGCTGGCGATGATGCTGAGCCGGATCGCGCAGTTCGGATGGAGCGCCAATCGGATCGCCGCCCTCGGCTTGAATCTGGTGCTGCTGGTGAACCTGGCGAGATCGGGCTGGCTGAACCTCATCGTCGTGCGTGGCCGGCGTCCGGCCGGCGCGCTGGAGGTCTGGCAGACCCGCTACCTACCGGTGTTCGGGGCGTGGGCCGCCGTGGTGATCGTCGCGATACCGCCCGTGTTCGATTTCGCCTGAGGCGAGCGATCGCTGCGCGGCTGGGTCACCGGGTATGACGCCGCAGCCGATCATGCCCCTCCCGCAATGCTTTTCGGCCGGGGCTCACGGCGAGGGCTGCGTCATACCGGTTGCCGCGGCGCGTCCGGCGCGGCAACCCGGCCAGACGCAGCAGGGCGGTGACGGTGTTCCAGTTGCGCTGGGTGCTGGTGACGCCCAGCGCGGTCCACGGCACCTTGAAGTACGGGGACTTGCTGATTCCGTTCGGGCACCACAGGTAGAAGTGGTCGCCCGCGAAGGCATGCTGGTCTCCCGCCGGTCTCGACGATGCGGACTGCTGCGTCGCGATCCGTCGCTCCATCTCGGCGATCTTGTCCGGGGCGGGGGCGGAACGGCAGAATCCGAGCACATGCCGCGCCGGGTCGGTCGCGACATCACCGAACGGATCGGCCGCGATCGCGTCCGCGAGCTGCTGCGGGGACCGCACGATCACCTCGGTGGTCAGGCCGAGCCGATCCGACAGCGCCGCCGCGATCCCGTCGCCCAGGTCGTCGCCGGCCAGCTCCGATTCGAGCACGATGTTGCCGCTCTGCAGGTGCGTGCGCACCTCGCCGAAGCCGGCAGCCGTCAGCGCCGCTCGCATGTCGGCCATGGCGACGCGCCGGTGCGGCCCGATATTGACGCCGCGGAGCAACGCGATGGACACCGTCATGCAGTCATTGTTCCTGAGCGGCGGTGGCGCGCTCGTCCTCCAGCGTGCGCTGCTTGGCGCTCTCCAGATGGAAGCGCATCCGCTCCGCCGCCTCCTCCGCCTCCCCGGCGTTGACCGCGGCGTAGATGAGGCGATGCTCCTGGGCGGCCCGGCGCGCATGCCACAGCCCCGCCTTGCCGATCAGCCGGAAACGCTGCAACTGTCCACCGAGCGACTGATAGGCGCGATCGGCGAACGGATTACCGGCCTGCTTGCTGATCAACGCGTGGAATGTCTCATCTGCCAGCCAACACTGCCGCAATGCCTCCCCGTCGGGTGACGCCTCCACGCTCTCCATCGACTCGATGGTCTCGTAGAGCTCGTCGAGGAACTCGCGGGTGCGGCGCATCGTCGCCTGAGTGGCGAAGGTGGGCTCGAGCAGCGCCCGGGCGTCCATGAGCTGCTCGATCTCGCGGGGGGTGAGCAGCGGCGCGACCTCGTAGCCGCGGAGCGCCTCGCGCCGGACCAGGCCCGTATGTTCCAATCGGGCCAGCGCTTCGCGCAGCGGCGTCGGGCTCAGGCCCAGCTCGCGAGACAGCGCGTCGATGTTGAGTCGCTGGCCGGGGGGCCGCTCGCCCTTCATCAACTGAAGGAATAGTAGGTCGTACGCCTCGTCGGCCAACGGCACACGCGTGGATCTGCGCCGCGACGGGGCGGTGTCCTGGGTAGCCGGCTTCGTCACCATGTCCCTCCCCGGTAGTCCCTGCCCGTGAATGCGCCACCCTGGTAGCGCCACGAGAATTCTGGGTGAGGGGCGAACCGGTCGGCGTAGTCGTCCGCGCTGTCCTCGGGCTTGAATCCGATGGCGGAACTGGTGCTCGTGTCCCAGAAGCTGCGCTCATTATCGGACACACCGTATATTTGCACGAATCCGCCGGGCAGTGGATGTGTGGCGGCGGCCATCATCAGCCGGCAACTGTCGGGCACGCTCAACCAGGTGCGAAGCTGATCGGAGTTCTCGGGTTCCCTCCGGCACACCCCGATCCTCAGACACACGACCTCCAACCCCCATTTGTCGTGGTACAGGCGCCCCAGTGCCTCGCCGAACACCTTGCTGACGCCGTAGTAGGTGTCCGGTCGAACATCGGAGTGCACGCTGACGGTCTCGCCCACCGGGTGGAATCCGGTGACGTGATGGGAGCTGGCATAGACGACGCGTCGCGCGCCGGCCCGCCGGGCGGCCTCGAACACGTGGTAGGTGCCCCTGATATTCGCCGAGAGGATGTCTTCGAAGTCGGCCTCGTCCGCGATGCCGCCCAGATGGATGACGGTGTCCACACCCGCGCATGCACGTTCGACAGCGGTCATGTCCGCCAGATCCCCGAGTACGGATTCCTCGTGCGGCGCGGCATCGGGGACCGGTGAGCGGGACAGCAGCTTCACGGAGTCGAACGCCGTCGCCAGCAGTGGTCGAAGCGGCGTGGCCATCCGGCCGGTGGCCCCGGTCAGCAGAAGGGTCGTCATGACTGCTCCTGTCCCGTCGTCGACGGGCCGTCCGCGCCGTGGGTGACCTCCAGGCCGGCTTCGGCGTAGGCGCGGAGCGCCGTGGGCGACGAGAGGAATCGCAGGAGCTGGAGCGCGGCGGGCGGCGCGCTCGTCGCTGCGCCGACCCATAACTCCACGTAGTGCTGCGTGCCGGGAGGGAGCGGCCCGACGATGTTGACTCCCGGTACTGCGGCGAGCTCGATCACCTGCTGCACGGCCAGATCGGCCCGACCGTCGAGAAGTGCCTCCGCCGTGAATCCCTTCTCGAGGATGCACGCTCGAGCGTTCACCTCTTCGGCGATGCCGAGGCGATCGAGCAGCCCGGCGAAATGGGCGCCGCTGGCACCGGTGCGGGAATACGCCACGGACCGAGCGGAGCGGATCGCCGACGTCAGGTCCGCGACGGTGCCTATCTCCGGAGCGGGCTTGCCGGGCGCGACCGCCACACCGATACCGGATCGCACGAGCGGCGTCAGGCTGCCCTGTGCCAGCACCCCCGTCTCGGCGAGCTGACGCAGCGTGTCCGCTACCCCGAGGATCAGATCCGGTCGCGCGCCGGCATCGATCAGGGCCGAGAGCACCTTGGTGGGTTCGAAGGTGGTGGTGACGGCCGCGTCGTGGCCGGCGTGGAACGCGGGCAGCACCTCACGTTCCAGCACACCCTGAACGGCGAGTCCGCAAAAGAGAGAGATCGGCTGCATCACGATATCGATTCCTTCGTCGAGGTGTCCTGCGAATGAGGGCGCTGCGGATGGGCACGCGCGAACAGGCGCGCCCGCTCCTCACCGGGCAGCGGTGCGATCGGCTGCCCGGCCAGTGCGAGGAAGATCCGTGCGGTCTGCTCGATCTCCTCGATGACGTCGACCGACGCGGTGGGTGTCGTGGCAGCGACCACCGGGCCGTGGTTGCGTAGCAGCATCGCCGCATGGTCCCGCGCCACGGTTCCGGCGAGTTCGGCCAGCCGGGGATCGCCCGGCGCGCAGTAGTCCACCAG
>JBIQMQ010000048.1:5311-15147 GCA_044463185.1 Nakamurella lactea
CGCGAGACTGCTGCCGGTCGGGGTGATCACGACCTCGTCGCCACGGCGGATCGACACGTTTCCGGTGCTGCCGTGGCTCAGGCCCCGGGCAGCGATCGAGCGGGCCATGCCGATCAGTTCGTCGCGGTCGCGGTGCGTGATCACGGCGAGACCCCCTGGCCGTCGTCGGCGACGGTGGAGAACAACGCCACATCACCGAAGTTGCCGGACTTGAGCAGCAGCGCGAGTGGATCGTCGCCGAGCGTATGAATCCACGGCACGCCGGGCGCTGCGGCGGTTCCCAGCGTGGCTCCCCACACGTCGAGCGCGTTCAGGATCGCCCCGGAGGTCTCCCCGCCGGCGCAGACCAGCCGGCGCACGCCGCGACGCACCAGCCCCTGCGCGATGCGAGACAACGCATCCTCCGACACGCCCGCGGCGATATCCGCGCCGACCGCGGCGTGCACGGCCTCCAACTCGGCTGGCGACACGGAGGTGTACAAGAGCGGGGTAGCGCCGGCCGACAGGGTATCGACCCAGGCCAGCGCCTGCTCGGCCAGCGCGGCGGCGTCGAATCCGGTCGCCGGATCCACGTGGAACGCCGGATGGCCGCGCCGGCTGAAATCGGCGATCTGCTCCAGGGTTCGGCGGGAACAGCTGCCGGCCAGGATTGCGGCCGGCGCCGCGTCGGTCGCGAGGCTCGGTGGGTCCTCGACGAGCTCCGCGCGCCGACGGGCGGCACGGTCCGCGGCGAGGGCCCCGCCCAACCCGGCCGCTCCGGCGCTCAGGGGCTGATCAGCGACGGCGCGCGCCAGGATCGCCAGGTCGTCGTCGTCAATACCGTCGGCAATGAGGTAGCGCGCCTTCGGGTACGACGCCGCAGCGGGCGGTCGCCCTTGCCCTGTCCGTTCCGCCGTTTCCGGGCGTGCGCGGACGCGACCCGCTGCGGGGTCGGGCGAGCCCGTCAGGTGGGCGCGCACCGCGTGCACCCCTCTCCTGACGGCCTCCAGTGTCAGCAGCTCGACCCCGTGGGAGGTTTGCGCGCGGAGCAGCCGGGGCAGGTCCGAGTCCGTCATCGGCGTGAGCGGGTGATGGGCCATGTGCGATTCGCTGAGCAAGATCCCGTCCACGAAGAGCTGGCCCTGGTACACCGTCCGGCGGTGCTGCGGCGAACTGGGCGTGGTGATCACGGCGGACGCTCCCACCGCTTCGCTGAGCGCGTCGAGTACCGGGCCGATGTTGCCCTCCGCGGTCGAATCGAAGGTGGAGCAGTATTTGAAATAGAGCTGCTGCGCGCCGTGGCGCGAGAGCCACCTCCATGCCGCGAGGCTGTCGCGGACCGCCTCGTCCACCGGGGCGGTCCGCGACTTCAAGGCGACGACCAACGCGTCGTGCGGCGGAAGGTCCGTCCCGTTCGGGGGAACCCCGAACAGCAGCAGGGTGCGCAGCCCGGCCTGTCGGAAGGAGAGCGCGAGGTCGGTGCCGCCGGTGAAGTCGTCGGCGATGGCGCCCAGCACCCCGGTCGGCGCAGTGTCGCGTGTGCCGAGGATCGCCTCGCGGAGGGACGTCACCGCGCTGCGCGGACCGGCAATCACCGGTACGCCGAGCGCCGCGGCGAGTGATTCCTGAGCGGGCGACAAGGAGTATTGCGCCAGCAGTACGCCGTCCCCGGCGGTCACGGCTCCGTCGCAGGCCGCGGCCAGGGCGGCTGTGAGGGCTGCGTGGTCGCCGGCGTTGGCGGCGTCGAATGCGGCGTCGGCGAGAATGCCGCGTATGGCCACGTCGCGTTGGGCCATGGCGACGGCTTCGGCCAGTCGCTGAGTCGTGTCCTTCAGCGCCGACGGGATCGAGGCGAGCACGATAATGCGCCTGAATCCGCCGAGGACCGCATCGTCGAAGGCGGCCTCGTCCGGGCCCAGCACCGGGACCGTGGCGGAGACGGACGAGGCCACCGAGCTGTACATCGAGCAGGTCAGCAGGACCCCGTCGGCGCCCGCGTCGACCGCCTGGAAGATGTGCCGCGTCATCCGGCGCTGCAGCGCCGGCGTTATCCCGCCCGCGTCGACCGCGTCTTGAAGCAACCTGTCGTCGAGGATGTTCCAGGCTTCGGCGTCCGGGAACCCCTGCTCCAGCGCGGCGACCGCCGGCTGGATGGCGGCCGGGGTCGCGCTGATGAAGGCGATGACGGGTTTCCTCGCGGTGGTCATCGCAGCACCGTCCTCAGTCTGTCCAGGACTCCTTGCGATCCGCCTTGTGGCTGGAATTCACAGCCGATCCACCCGGCGTAGCCGGCGCGGGTGATCGTGTCCACGATGGAACTCCAATTGAGTTCCCCGGTCCCTGGCTCGCCGCGCTCCGGTGCATCGCCGATCTGGACGTGTGCGATCAGTGGAGCATGGAGCTCGAAGGTGCGGGTGACGTCGCCCTCGGCGACCTGGGTGTGGAAGACGTCGAAGAGCAGACCGACGGGTGCTCCGACAGCCTCGGCCACCGCCGCTGCGGCCGATTGGGATTCGAGCGCGAACCCGGGCGCGCTGCGCTGATTCTGCATCTCGATCACCAGTTGGACGGGTGTCGTCCGTGCACACTCGGCGGCCCAGGCCACGTTCTGCACGAGGTGCGCAAAGGCACGTTCCCGGCTCAGTCCCGCGGGCCGCCGACCCGCCACCACGTGCACGATGCCGCATTCGAGCTCGGTGGCGTATTCCAGCGCGAGTTGCACGCCGGCGCGGAACTCCGGCACCGCGTGGGGCAGGCACGCCGAGCCTCCTGCGGTCGCCGAATCGGGCTCGCCCGGAGGGGTGTTGATCAAGACCGTGCGCAGTCCCGCGTTGTTCGTGAGGGTCCGCACCTGTTGCGGGGTGAACTGGTACGGATTCGGAATCTCGACGCCGCGGAATCCCTCCGACGCGGCGGCCTCGAAGCGTCGTTCCAAAGGGACGTTGGCGAAGAGCCATTTGAGGTTCGCCGCGAACAACAGCTGTCGGTGTCTGGTCATCCCATGTTCCCAGCCCCGACCGCGGCCGGCGCGAGCACCGGGTGCGCGACCGGTCGCCCGGCGAAGAAGTCAATCACCTGCGTCGCGGCGAGCACACTGGACCGGGCGCGTGCCTCGACGGTCGCACCGGCGATGTGCGGGGTGATCAGCAGATTCGGAACGCTGAGCAGTGGGCTGCCCGCGTCGATCGGTTCGCTGGCCAGCACGTCCAGGGCAGCGCCGGCGAGCCGGTGCTCGGTCAGCGCCTCGACGAGTGCTGCTTCGTCCACCACGGCGCCGCGCGCGGTGTTGATCAGGTACGCACTGGGTTTCATCAGCGCCAGGGCCTCGCGGTCGATCAGGCCTCGGGTGTGCGGTGTGAGCGACAGGTGGATCGTGATGAAGTCGGATTCGGCAAGAAGTCGCGTCAAGCTGCGCGAGGCGATGCCGGCGCTCTCCATGAAAGCCTCGTCCGGCGCCGTGTCGTACGCAACGACGCGCATGCCCAATGCCAGAGCAAGCCGGGCCACGTCCTTGCCGATGCCGCCGAGCCCGATGATGCCTACGGTGGCGCCGAGCAGTTCCCGCCCGCTGGCCTGTACCCATGTGCCGCCACGCACCTGTTCCGCCGACGAGGCGATATTGCGCGCGCACGCCAGCATGAGACCGATCGTCAGCTCAGCCACGGACCTGCCGTTGACATGGGGGGTGTGGCACACCGTGATGCCCCGGCGCCGTGCGGCCTCCAGATCCACGTTGTCGTAGCCGGCACCGGTCCGGGCGATGATGCGCAGCTCAGCGGCGGCATCGAGGACGTCGTGCGAGAAGGGATCCGTTCCGGCGATCACGGCATGTGCGTGCGCGATGGCCGACGCGAGAGCCGGTGCGCCTGCCGAGGCGCGATCCTGCTGCCGCGAATAGCTGACCTCGCATCCGGCCTCCGTCAGCATTTCGTGGACCCGGTCGCCGGGGT
Source organism: Nakamurella lactea (assembly GCA_044463185.1). Taxonomy (GTDB): domain Bacteria; phylum Actinomycetota; class Actinomycetes; order Mycobacteriales; family Nakamurellaceae; genus Nakamurella; species Nakamurella lactea_A. The sequence continues at coordinate 9,241 of JBIQMQ010000048.1, forward strand.
GAAGGTAGTTCGTAGTGATCAGCACGCGTTCTGGCATCTGCTGCTCCTGTCTATGGCTGGTCCGTGCGGGCGAACGGCACCGGCTCGGCCGTACGGCTCGTCTCGCGTGCTGGTGGCGGAATGTCGGAGATCGTCAGGTCCTGTGGGCCGTCATCGGCGCTCGCGAAAAACGTGATGCGCGCCGCCTGCCGCGTCGCCCGGATGGCGCGTCCTCGCTCCAGGTGGACGGGCACGTCGTGTCCCGGCACCAGCAGAGCGCCCGTCGCCTCCATGTAGTCCCGGATGCGCCGCATGCTGGCGTGGCTCGCCGCGGCATCCAGCGTCGAGTCGGCGGTTAGGGTGGCGAGCTCGCGCAGGTTTTTCACTGCGTCGCCGGCGAACACGACGGGCGCCGCGCCGCAGTGCGCGACATAAGCCATGTGTCCCGGCGTGTGCCCAGGGGTCGCGAAGGCCGTGATACCCGGCACGACTTCGTCCCCGTCGGCGACTTCGTGCACGTGGGCGTCGCGGAGGTAGCGGAGATGCGGCTGGGACATGAACGGCGCGTCGGCCGGGAGGCCGAGCGCCCAGTCCAGCTCTCCCGCTCCCAACCAGATTCGCGCGTCCGGAAACATCGCGACATTTCCCACGTGGTCCCAGTGCGCGTGGGTGATCAGAACATCCGTCACGTCGTTCCGCGCAATTCCTAATTGACCGAGGGTCGCCGAAATAAGCGGGATGTAGGAGGGCGGGCCCGTTTCCACGAGGACAACTCGAGCCCCTGCCCGCAGCACATGGACACTGCTCCATCCGAACGACCCGTGCGTCTCGGTCTTGCCGGGGAAGCCGTCGACGATGGCACGAGCGGAATACATGGGCTTCCGTGCTCCCTTCCGTTGCGTGCCGGCGCGACCGGCGCTCACAGACCGCACGCGTCGTCGCCCGGCGTGTAAGGCGCGCCCTGACGACGTCGTCCTGGGCGGCGCTGGCGTCAATACTATTTGATTCGCGCAGAGGGCACAAGGCGCACTGACCCGAGTCGGTCGAGTGCGGAGCCCGATGGAGACGCCCCTCAGGGAGGGCGCCTGTCGTGGAATACGCGTTATAAACGCAGCTCAACGCGGTGGCGCAGACGCGTGATCTCGTCGCAGTCGGCCCCCGTGAGCGGCGGGTCTCGCCGTACTCACACGTCTTTCGCGCTTGTCTTGCGGATCACAGGTCAATCAAATACTATTGGCGCGATCGGTCGACAATCGCATCCGGATGCAGGACCGGCAGGCGTGATCCGCACTGTCGGGACGGGCAAGATCGAGCCGCGCTGACGCAGCGGGGGCTACGCGAGAACCGCGTCGCTGCTGTCCGCGGGGTGCACGACATCCGTGATGCGGTGATCGGCGAGCAGGTCGGTGGCGGCGATTCATCCATCGGAAAAAGGGGCGCGTCACTAGGGCCGCAATGATCGGTCAACGACGGGTTTCATAAACAGCGCAACAGAAAGCAGTCACAATGACAGCATCGTATTCAGAACGATTTCATAAGTTGTTCCCGAACCGCCCGCCGGTGATCGGCATGGTCCATCTGCATGCACTTCCGGGAGCGCCGAATTTCCAGGGCAGCCTCGACGACGTGATCGCGAAGGCGCTCGCGGATGCCCGGACTTTGGAGGACAACGGCGTCGACGCCCTGCTCGTGGAGAACCTGCACGACTATCCCTACTACCCCGAGACCATCGAGCCCGAGACGGTGGCGTCGGCCACGCTCTGCGCCAAGGCGGTGGCGGACCAGAGCGCGCTGCCGATCGGCATCAACATTCTCCGCAATTCGTGGAAGGCATCCTTGGGCATCGCCAAGGCCGTCGGCGCGAGGTTCATCCGCCTCAACGTGCTTACGGATGCGATGGTGACCGATCAGGGAATCATCAGTGGGGCCGCGCACCTGGTATCCCGGTATCGGAAGCAGATCGATGCGGACGACGTGCTGATCTTCGCCGACCTCCTGACGAAGCACGCCGCGCCTGTGGCCGAACGACCGGTGCCGGTCATCGCCTCGGACATGCTGCAGCGGGGAGGCGCGGATGCCATCCTGCTGTCCGGAGACAACTCGAGCCGGCCCGCCCCGGCCAGCATGGTGCGGGAGATCAAGGACTATCTGCCGGATGCGCCGGTGATCTTCGGAAGCGGTATGACGGGGGATCGGGCCCACGAGTACTCGCAGATCGGCGATGGCGCGATCTTCGGCTGGGGCTCGAAGCCCGGAGCCGACATGCTCCGGCCTGTCAGCGCCGACATGACGGCCGCATTTACCTCCGCGTGGCGGCAGGGAGCGGCGCAGCGGTCCGTCGCATCACGGGTGTCGTCATGATCATCACGACGCCGCAGAACGCCGACAACCTCGTCATCCCGCCGTATCGAGACAGCGCGCCCCTGATGCGCGGCTCGGCCGTTGACATCCCCGCGGGGGCTGAAGCGTTGGAGTGCCGCTATCCGGATTACGACACCGTCTACTGCTTCGCCAGCGGTCACGGCGACATGTTCGTACGCGGAGCAGAGGCGGACTGGCCGACGTCGGTGGATTTCCGGAAGGTCGTATTCGTCGGCGCAGGAGTCACCCACCGCGTCCTCAACCGGGGGCAAGGCCCGCTGCTGGGATTCGCGTTCCATGTTCCTCCGCACGAAGGCACTTCCGACGGCGACCGCCGCCCGCACAAGGCGAGCTTCGATGTGTTCGGTGGGCGGGTGGAGTTCGAATCGACTCGGCAGTGCTGGTTCGCTGTCACGAAACCCAATCCGGCGTCCCGCATCAGCGCGGTCGAACTCGCCTGGTTCTTCGAGGGCGGGCGAACAGTACAACACACGTCGCAATCGACCGAGGAAATCTTCTACTTCGTCCGTGGCACCGGCACCGTCGTGCTCGACGGAGTGCAGTACGACGCCGCACCGGGCTCCGCATTCCTCGTGCCGCGCAACGTGACTCACGAGATCAGGAACACGGGAGAAGGCGCCATGGCGCACTTCACGGTCAACACCTATCTGTCCGGCACCGACGCCGGCTGACAGCCGTACTCGACGACACCGAGAACTCACGCGTGAAAGGGAGAACCATGCACGTGCACGCCCAGAATCGCCGGTTGCGGACCTCCGCAATCGGGGCCGTGATTGCGGCCATAGCACTTCTCGCCGCATCCTGCGGTAGCAGCGCCGACTCGTCCCAGAGCTCGGCCAGCTCGAGCTCGGCATCGTCCGAGACGTCCGCCGACACCTCGACCGGCGACGCGAGCGCACCTGCGTCGGACACCTCGGAACCCAGTGCGGACGAATCGAGCACCGCCGATCCCAGCACGGGGGCGCCGCAGCAGGGTGCTTCGCCCGAGGAGCTGTACGAGCTGTTGCCGGACACCATCAAGAAGGCCGGACAGATCGAAGTCATCTCGACGTTCACCTATCCGCCGTGGCACGTCGTCGCCGAGGACGGCACCGCGAGCGGCCTCAACGGCTCCCTATCCAAGGTGATGGGCGAGCACCTGAACATCACGTTCCACCACAAGGGCGTCGAGTACACGTCCCTGATCCCCTCGCTGCTCAGCGGCCACGCGGACATCATCTGGGACTCGCTTCACGACACGAAGGCGCGCCAGAAGGAGTTGAACTTCCTGGACTTCGTCTCCGTCGGATCGGCGTTCCTGGTGAAGAAGGGCAATCCGGCGGGTCTGAGTGACCTGCAAAGCCTGTGCGGCCAGAAGCTGACGATGACCCAGTCGCAGTCGCAGATCTCGATGATCGACGCCCAGCAGGAGAAGTGCGAATCCGCCGGTTTGGAGAAGATCCAGGTCATCCTGCTGCCGGACAACGCTGCCTGTGTGGTCGCTGTGCAGACCGGCCAGGCTGATGCCTTCCTCAACGACAAAGTGGCGTTGACGGAAATCGCGCGGACCGTCAAGCAGCAGGATTTGGACGTCGTCTCCGAGGACGACCACGGCTTCGAGGCAAGTCCGGTAGGAATCGGCGTGAGCAAGGACGACACCCAGTTGCTGGAAGCGCTTCAGGCCGGTCTGCAGGCCATGATCGACGACGGCTCGTACCTCCGCGTCTTGGAGGAGCACGGCATGGCCTTCGCCGCGGTCGAGTCGGCAGAAATCAACCAGGCAGTCAACTAGTAGGCCCGCGGCCCGCTCCCGCCGTTGCGGGAGCGGGCGCAGGCTTCGTCGGCGATGCGGAGGAACCCATGACCATGGCTGCGGACCGTACGAAGGGACACGAGGAGAGTGACGTCGATGCCGACGTGATTGACCGTAAGGTCCACTATTGGCGCTGGATCGTCGCGGTGCTGCTGGTCGGCGTGCTGGTCTCGTTCGTGGCCACCATCTTGTCGAGCCCGAACCTGGACGTCGACACCATCGTTGAGTATTTGTTCGCCCCGGAGATCCTGAGCGGCGTGGTCGTCACCCTCGAGCTCACCGCCATCTCGATGATCATCGGCATCGTTCTCGGCACGCTCCTGGCGCTGGCGCGGATGTCGGACAACATCGTGTTCCGGTCGTTCGGAGCGACGTATGTGTGGTTCTTCCGCGGGACGCCGCTGCTGGTACAGCTTTTGTTCTGGGGATTCCTCGGTGCGTTCTTGGACACGGTGGGACTCGGTATCCCGTTCACCCCGATCACGTTCGTGTCCATCCCGACCAAGGAGCTGCTGACGCCGTTCCTCGCGGCTGTCGTCGGTCTGACGCTGAACCAGGCGGCGGAATCGTGCGAGATCATTCGTGCCGGGTTCCTCTCGGTGCCCAAGGGCCAGATCGAAGCCGGGATGACGATCGGTCTCACCAGCCGAGAGCGCTTCTTCCGCATCGTCTTCCCACAGGCGATGCGCGTCGTGGTACCGCCGATGAGCAACGCCTCGATCCTGATGCTGAAGCAGACGTCGCTCGTGTCCATCATCGGCGGACTGGATCTGATGACGCGAGCGCAGAACATCTACCTGCAGACGTTCCAAATCATCCCGATCCTGATGGTCGCCACCGTCTGGTACCTGGCGCTCACGAGCGTGCTGACGCTGGGTCAGTCGTATCTGGAACGCCGGTTCGGGCGCGGCTACTAGGACTGGAGGACATATGTCTGTCACCACGGAGGATGCACCCGTCATCCGACTGCTCAACGTTCACAAGAGCTTCGGCAAGCAAAGCGTGCTGAACGGCGTGAGTCTCGATGTGCATCGCGGTGAGGTGGTGTGCATCCTGGGGCCGTCGGGCTCGGGCAAATCCACCCTGCTGCGGTGCATCAACCACATCGAACCGATCGACCGGGGGCGCGTCGAGCTGTCCGGCACCATCCTCGGTTACCGCCGAACTCGAAAGGGGCTCCGGGAGTTGCCGGACCGGGCGCTGTCGCGGCAGCGAGCCGCGATTGGCATGGTGTTCCAGCACTTCAACCTGTTCCAGAACATGACCGTCCTGGAGAACATCATGCTGGGCCCCGTGCGGGTGAAGGGGCTGTCGTCCAACGCCGCCCGGACCCGCGCCTTGGAACTGCTCGACCGGGTGGGCTTGGCCGGTTATGACGCCCGGTACCCCAACGCGTTGTCGGGCGGTCAACAACAGCGGGTGGCCATCGCTCGTGCGCTGGCGATGGAGCCGGCCGTCATGCTGTTCGACGAACCGACGTCGGCACTCGACCCGGAATTGGTCGGCGAGGTGCTGGATGTGACCATGGAAGTCGCGCGGGCCGGCATGACCATGTTGGTCGTGACCCACGAGATCGGGTTCGCGCGCAGGGCCGCCGATCGCGTCATCGTGATGGATGACGGGCTCATCATCGAGCAGGGCACCGCTGCGGAGGTGCTGGACAACGCTCGGAATGAGCGCACCCGCAGGTTCCTGTCGAAGGTCAATCGCTGACGGCAGGCCGCGTCAGCGCCGCCCGCTGCCGAAATAGCCGG
>JBIQMQ010000049.1:0-15010 GCA_044463185.1 Nakamurella lactea
TCCACGTGTCGCTGATCCCGTACCTCGCGCCGTCCGGGGAGCTCAAGACCAAACCGACCCAGCACTCGGTCGCGGCGCTGCGCAACATCGGTATCCAGCCGGACGCGCTGGTCTGCCGCTCCGACCGGGAGATTCCTCAGGGGCTGAAGAACAAGATCTCACTGATGTGCGACGTCGACGCGGAGGCCGTGATCGCCTGCCCGGACGCGCGCTCGATCTACGACATCCCCAAGGTCTTGCACAGCGAAGGCCTGGACGCCTACGTGGTGCGCCGGCTCGGCGTGCGCTTCCACGACGTCGACTGGACCCAGTGGGACGAACTGCTCGACCGGGTGCACCATCCGGAGGAGACGGTGCGCATCGCGCTGGTCGGCAAGTACGTGGACCTGCCCGACGCGTACCTGTCCGTCAGCGAGGCGCTGCGGGCCGGCGGCTTCGCCCACCGCGCGAAGATCGAACTGAAGTGGGTCGCCTCCGACTCCTGCGCCGATCCGGCCGGGGCTGCGGCCGCCCTGGGCGATGTGCACGGCGTGCTGGTGCCCGGTGGATTCGGCATCCGCGGCATCGAAGGCAAGATCGGCGCCGTCACGTACGCGCGGAAGCACGGCGTGCCGATGCTCGGGCTGTGCCTCGGGCTGCAGTGCATGGTGATCGAAGCGGCGAGGTCGCTGGCCGGCCTGGACGGCGCCAACTCCACCGAGTTCGACCCGGACTGCGCCCACCCGGTGGTCTCCACCATGGCCGAGCAACTCGATGTCGTCGCCGGCGAACGGGACATGGGCGGAACGATGCGGCTCGGCGCCTACAAGGCGACGCTCGACCCCGGCTCGCTCGTTGCGGAGGTCTACGGCAGCACGACGGTGTCCGAGCGGCACCGACACCGCTACGAGGTTGCCAACGCCTACCGGGATCGGCTCGAGGCCGCCGGCATGCACATCTCGGGCACCTCGCCGGACGGGACGCTGGTCGAGTTCGTGGAGCTGGACCGGTCGCTGCACCCCTTCGCGGTGGCCACCCAGGCCCACCCGGAACTCAAATCCCGGCCCACCCGGCCGCACCCGCTGTTCGCCGGATTCATCGGTGCCGCCGTCGAATACCTGCGCGGGGAGCGGCTGCCGATCGGAGAGGTGCAGAGCGTGGCCGCCGACGACGGCGCCGCGGCACCAACCACCAGTGATGGCGTCGCGGCACCAACCGCCAGCGACAGCGTCACCTCCGCCACCGTGGACGGTGCTGCCGCTCGGGCAGCCGCCGGACGTACGCCCGCGGGCACCGAGCAGGGATGACGTCGTTCGCCGCCGGGCCCGGCGCCGGCAGCCGGGCCACTGAGCCGGGTGCCGGTCGGGAGGCCGACGGCCGCTTCGCCGTGCTCGCCACGGAGCGGGTCTACGACGGGCGCATCGTCTCGGTGCGCGTGGACACCATCGCCATGCCCGGCGGAGGCGCAGCCCGGCGCGAGGTCGTGGAGCACGTCCGTGCCGTGGCCGTCGTCGCGCTCGACGCGGACGGCCGGGTAGTGCTGATCGAGCAGTACCGGCACCCGCTGCGCCGCCGGCTGTGGGAGATCCCGGCCGGCCTGATGGACATGGACGGCGAGGCGCCGCTGGCCGCCGCGCAGCGCGAGCTGCTCGAGGAGGCAGGGCTCGCCGCCGAGAACTGGTCCGTGCTGGTCGATGTCGCCTCGTCCCCGGGGTTTTGCACCGAGGCCGTGCGGGTGTATCTGGCCACCGGGCTCACCGCCGCGCCGGCGCCCCCGGCGGTGGACGAGGAAGCGGACCTGCGGCAGATTCGGCTGCCGCTGGCGGCCGCCGCCGACGCCGTACTGCGCGGCGACATCGTCAACGCCACCGCCGCCGCCGGGCTGCTCGCCGCGGCCCGCGTGCTGTCCGGCGGGCAGGTAGCCGCGGGCGGGCAGGGAGCCGCAGCTCTGCTGCGCCCCGGCGACGACCCGTGGACCGACTCGCCCGCACTGGTCGCCGGCCCGGGCCCGATCGGGGACGCCCCGGTGCTGGTGGACGACGGCCGGGAGCGCTGAGCCGTGCCAGGTCGGACGGAACCGGCGCTGCCCGCCGAGATCCCCGCGGAACTGAGCGCCGCGCTCGGCGGCTACCTGGACCACCTGATGATCGAACGCGGCCTGGCCCGCAACACACTGCTGTCCTACCGGCGGGACCTCGCCGGCTACCTGCGGTATCTCGCGGCCATTGGGGTGCGCGACGCCGCGGAGGTGACCGAGGCGATGATCACCGGATACGTGTCCGCGCTACGGTCCCCGTCCGACGGCACTCCGCCGCTGGCCGCCTCCTCGGTCGCGCGGGCCCTGGCGGCAGTCCGCGGTTGGCACAAATACCTCGTCGTCGAAGGCGCCGTGAGCAGCAACCCCGCACTCGACGTACGACCGCCGAAGAAGCCGCAGCGCCTACCGAAGGCCTTGACGGTGGAACAAGTCTCGACGCTGCTCAACGCGGCCGGCGGCCCCGGAGACCAGGCCGCGCAGCCGCGCGCACTGCGCGACCGTGCCCTGCTGGAATTCCTGTACGCCACCGGGGCGCGCATCTCCGAGGCGGTCGGCCTGGACGTGGACGACATCGACACCTCCGTCGGGTCGGTACGACTGACCGGTAAGGGCTCCAAAGAGAGGGTGGTGCCGGTCGGCTCGTTCGCGCTGGCCGCGATCGACGCCTACCTGGTGCGCGGCCGGCCGGCGCTGGCCCAGGCCAGGGCGGCGTCAGCCACGGGGGTCGCCCGGCGCGACGCGCCTGCCCTGTTCCTCAACGCGCGCGGCGGGCGGTTGTCCCGGCAGAGCGCCTGGCAGGTGCTGCGCGACGTTGCCGGTCGGGCCGGTCTCACCGAGCACGTCTCGCCGCACACGCTGCGGCACTCGTTCGCCACGCATCTGCTGGCCGGCGGCGCGGACGTGCGCGTGGTGCAGGAGCTGCTGGGACACGCCTCGGTGACCACGACGCAGATCTACACGCTGGTCACCGTCGACTCGCTGCGCGAGGTCTACACACTGGCGCACCCGCGCGCCCGGTGAATCGGTCGAAAATTCGGCGCCAGATTCGACCGCGGGAGGCGTTTTCGCAGTTCGCGTCGATCGCCACGGAATCTGGCGTCGGATTTTCGACCGAATCGCACCGGCGGGCCGCGCCATGTTGGTCGGATCGGTCGTGTCCCCTTAGGCTTAGGGCGGCGTCGTCGCGAGGATGACGCCCGCGGAACAGGGGAGCAGCAGGGCATGACTGGGCCGGACGACGCAGCGTGGATCGCCGCGGCCGGTGCCCCCCGCGCGCCCGAGGCGGAGATGACGCCGCAGCGCACCGAGCCGCAACCGAGGGAAACCCAGCCCCCGCTGATCATCGACGGGTCGGCACCGTCGGCGAACACCGCGCCCGCTCCGGCACGGCAGCGCCCCACCGCCGCGGACGGCGGCCGTGAGATCGGCCCGACCGGCCGCCCACTGCGCGACGTCCCCGAGCCGGCTTCGCTGGCCACGCACGGCCCCGCCAAGGTCATCGCCATGTGCAACCAGAAGGGCGGCGTCGGCAAGACCACCTCGACGATCAACCTCGGTGCCGCGCTGGCCGAATACGGCCGGCGAGTGCTGCTGGTCGATCTCGACCCGCAGGGCGCCCTGTCGGCCGGCCTCGGCGTCGCCTCGCACGAGCTGGAGCACACCGTCTACAACCTGATGCTGGAGTCGAAGACCCCGGTGGCCGACGTGCTGGTGCCGACCCGGGTTCCCGGCGTGGACCTGCTGCCGGCGAACATCGACCTGTCCGCCGCGGAGGTCCAGCTCATCAACGAGGTGGGCCGGGAACAGACGCTGGGCCGCGTGCTGAGGCCGCTGCTGCCGATGTACGACTTCGTGCTCATCGACTGCCAGCCGTCGCTCGGGCTGCTCACCGTCAACGCGCTGGCCTGCTCGCACGAGGTGCTGATGCCGCTGGCCGCCGAGTTCTTCTCGCTGCGCGGCGTGGCGCTGCTGGTGGACACCGTGGACAAGATCCAGTCCCGGATCAACCCCGATCTGAAGATCGGCGGTGTGCTGGTGACCATGTTCGACGGTCGCACCGTGCACGCCCGCGACGTGGTCGCCATGCTGGTGGAGCGGTTCGGCGACCTGGTGTTCGACACCGTGATCTCGCGCACCGTGAAGTTCCCGGAGACCACCGTCGCCGGGGAGCCGATCACCACCTACGCACCGGCGTCGTCCGGCGCCGAAGCCTACAGGGCGCTGGCCCGCGAGGTGATAGCGCGGTGATCGCGGCGCCACCGGCCGACGAGATCGGCGTGGTGCCACCGAATTCCGGCTCGTTCCATGTGCGGCTGGACAACTTCGACGGCCCCTTCGACCTACTGCTGCAGCTCATCACCGCGCAACGCCTGGACATCACCGACGTTGCGCTGCACCGGGTCACCGACGACTTCATCGCACACATCCGGGCGGCCGGGCCCGACTGGGATCTGGGCCAGGCCACCGAGTTCCTGGTGGTGGCCGCGACGCTACTGGATTTGAAGGCGGCGCGGCTGCTGCCCGGCTCGGATACCGAGGACGCCGCGGACCTCGGTCTGTTGGAATCGCGGGACCTGCTGTTCGCGCGGCTGCTCGCGTACCGCGCCTACCAGCAGGTCGCCGAGCTGTTCCGGGAACTGCAGGCGGCCGCGCTGCGCCGCTACCCGCGGGCCGTGACGCTCGAGGAGCGCTATCTGAACCTGCTACCCGAGGTGACCCTCGGCATGGACGCGGCGGCGTTCGCCGTGATGGCGCGCGAGGTGTTCGCGCCGAAGCCGCCGCCGCCGGAAGTGTCCGTGGCGCATGTGCATTCCTCGCCGGAGTCGGTGGCGGAGCACACCCGGGCCGTGGCGGCGCTGCTGAAACGGGCCGGCTCGGCGTCGTTCGCCGAGCTGGTGGCCGGATGCACCAGCGTGATGCAGGTGATCGCCCGCTTCCTGGGGCTGCTGTTTCTGTACCGCAGCAAGGCCGTCGCCTTCGACCAGCAGGAGCCGATGGGTCCGCTCGCGGTCCGCTGGACGGGGGAGGCGGACGACGACGGGGCCTGGCTGATCCCGGACGACGACGGCGACGGTGACCGGGCGCGCGGCGAAGCCGTGGTCGACGGGCATGACGCCACGGCCGCCGACGGCGTCGGCGACGAGGAGGCCCGGTGATCGACACGGACCCGGCTCCGCTGAACGACCCGGAGGACGGCGGTGGCGACGTCGGCGCAATGGACGGCGCTGCCCTCGATGATGCTGTCCTCGACAGCGCAGCTGTTGATGACGCCACCCTTGATGACGCCGCCCTCGACGACGCCGCCCTCAACGACGCCGCCCTCAACGACGCCGCCCTCAACGACGCCTCCGTCGATGACGCCGTCCTCGATGACGCTGCCGTCGACAGCGTGGCGCTCGACGATGCCGAGATCGGCCCGGCGCTGGAGGCCATCCTGCTCGTCGTCGACGCACCCGCCACCGACGAGTCGCTCGCGGCCGCCGTGGGCCGCGGCGTCGCCGAGGTGCGCGAGCACCTGCGGGCCATCGCCGATCGGCTCACCGCCGCGCGTTCCGGGATCGACCTGCGCGAATTCGGCGGCGGGTGGCGCTTCTACACCAGGGACGTGTACGCGCCGGTCGTCGAGCGGTTCGTGATGGACGGCACCCAGACCCGGCTGTCCAAGGCGGCGCTGGAAACGCTGGCCGTGGTGGCCTACCGGCAGCCCGTCACCCGGGCCCGGATCTCCGCCGTACGCGGCGTCAACGTCGACGGCGTGGTCCGCACCCTGCTCGCCCGCGGCATGATCGAAGAGGACGGCGCCGACGCGGACACCGGCGGCACCTTGTACCGAACGACCGAGCTGTTCTTGGAACGGATGGGCCTGGCGTCGCTGGACGACCTGCCTTCACTCGGCCCCCTACTGCCGGATGTGGATCAAATCGATGACGAGTGACCAGCACGAGGACGGCGTCATGCCCGAGCGGGACGACACCGGCGACGAGAAACGCTCTCGCGCATCGGAACTCGTCCGGCTGCAGAAGGTGCTCTCCGGGGCGGGCGTCGCGTCCCGGCGCAAGGCGGAGGAGTTGATCCGGCAGGGCCGGGTCCGCGTGGACGGCGTCGTGGTGCGCGACATGGGCGTGAAGATCGACCCGGATGCGGCGATCGTGCACGTCGACGGCAACCGGGTGCAGCTCCGCGCCGATCTCGAGTACCTGGCCCTGAACAAGATGCCCGGCGTGCTCTCCACCATGTCCGACGACGAGGGCCGGCCCACGATCGGCGACCTGCTGGAGGACTGGGGGATCACCACCCGCCTGTACCACGTCGGCCGGCTGGACATCGACTCCGAGGGGCTGCTGCTGCTCACCAACGACGGCGAGCTGGCGCACCGGCTCACCCATCCGTCGTTCGGCGTTGCCAAGACGTACATGGCGGAGATCCCCGGGCCGGTACCGCGCGACCTCGGCCGCACCCTGCTCCGCGGCATCGAATTGGACGACGGGCCCGTCACGGTCGACTCGTTCGACGTGGTCGACGTGCTGGGCGGCCGGGCCGTGGTGAAGGTGGTGTTGCACGAGGGCCGCAAACGCCTGGTGCGGCGCATGCTGGAGGCCGTCGGCCACCCCGTGTCGCGGCTGGTGCGCACCCAGATCGGTGAGCTGCAGCTCGGCCACCAACGGCCGGGCACCGTGCGACGGCTGAACCCGGTCGAGGTGTCGAAGCTGTACCGGGCGGTGGGGCTGTGACATCGAACGGCCAGACAGCACCCGGGCATGACGCCGCCCATGGCTCACGCATCATCGCCATCGACGGCCCCTCCGGCACCGGCAAGTCGACCGTGGCACGCGCCGTCGCCCGCACCCTCGGATTCGGCTACCTGGACACCGGCGCGCTGTACCGGATCGTGACGCTGCACATCCTCGAAGCGGGCATCGACCCGTCCGACGACGCCGCGGTCGCCGCCGCGCTGCCCGGGCTGACGCTCACCCCACCCACCGACCCGGACCGGCAGCAGCACACGCTGGCCGGCTGCGACGTGACGACAAGGATCCGCGAGAGCGACGTGACGGCCGCGGTCTCGGCGGTGTCGGCCAACCCCGCCGTGCGGGCCTTCCTGCTCGGGCTGCAGCGCGACATCGCTTACGGTGCACCGACAGTCGTGGAAGGGCGGGATATCGGCACGGTGATCGCGCCGGACGCCGCCGTGAAGATCTACCTGACCGCCGACCCGGAGGTGCGCGCCGCGCGGCGACTGCACCAGGACGCTGCCGCAAATGCCGACGGCCAGCCCTCGGCCACGGTCGAAGCCGTGCAGCGGGACCTCGACCGGCGCGACACCGCCGACTCGACACGCGCCGCCGCACCGCTGGAGGCCGCCGCCGACGCCGTCCCGGTCGACTCCACGCACCACCGCATCGAGCAGACGACCGCGGCCGTGCTCGCGGTCGCCACCGAACGCGGGCTGCGACCGGCCGGGTCGCTGCCCGTCACCTGGTTCCACCTGCACGGCGAGGACGACCCGGTTCCGGCCGGCCGCAAGCCGCGCAATGTGGACCGCGGCCGCCGCATCGGTATCGCCCTGTCGCACCTGATGTACCGCATGACGGTGCGCGGCGAGCACCACATGCCGGCGACCGGGCCGCTGGTCGTGGTGGCGAACCACACCACGTTCTCGGACGGGCCGATGCTGTTCGGCCGGCTGCCGCGGCGCATCTCGTTCCTGGTGAAGGCGGAGGTACTGGTCGGGCCGCTCGGCTGGCTGCTGCGCACCGTGGGCCAGTACGCCATCGACCGCGCCGCCCCGCAGCGGGAGGTGCTGCTGGCCGCGCTCGCCCAGCTCAAGGAGGGCGGCGTGATCGGCGTCTTCCCGGAGGGACAGCGCACCGACGGGTCGGTGAGCGAGGTGTTTCGCGGCGCCGGCTGGTTGGCGGCCCGCTCCGGGGCCACCGTGGTGCCGGTCGCGCTGCGCGGCACGGCACGGCCTGCCGGGCGGAGACTGAAGAGGTTCCGGCCGAAGGTGCACGTGCTGATCGGGCCGGCGTTCCGGGTGCCGCGCGGCGCCGGCCGGACGGCGATCGACGCGGCCACCGCGGAGATCCAAGCGCGGCTGGCCTCGCTGGTGGCCGACCTGGACCGAGGCATCGCGGCAGGAGACGACTATCGCCAGCGGTACGGGCGGGGCTGGAGACGAGCATGAGCAGCGACATTGATGGCGACCTCGCCCCCGGTGACGACGGCGCCGAGGTCGGCTGGGCGGTCGACGGCACCTGGTCCGACGAGGACGAGTTCACCGCCTGGGAGGATTCCAATGCCGACGGCGAATCCGGGGCCGGTGCGCAGGGCCCGGCTGCGGCGTCATACACGGTGGCCGTCGTGGGGAGGCCGAACGTCGGCAAGTCGACGCTGGTCAACCGGATCATCGGCCGGCGCGAAGCGGTGGTGCAGGACGTTCCGGGGGTGACCCGCGACCGGGTGGCGTACGACGGGCTGTGGAACGGGCGCACGTTCCAGGTCGTGGATACCGGCGGCTGGGAGCCGGACGCCAAGGGCATGGCCGCGTCCATCGCGACGCAGGCGGAGCGGGCCATGCAGACCGCCGACGTGGTGGTGATGGTCGTCGACGCATCGGTGGGCGCCACCCAGACCGACGAGACGATGGCGGCCGTGCTGCGGCGTTCGCCGGTGCCGGTGGTGCTGGTGGCCAACAAGGTCGACGACGAGCGCGGCGAGGCGGATGCGGCGTCGCTGTGGTCGCTGGGACTCGGCGAGCCGTACCCGGTGTCGGCGCTGCACGGGCGCGGGTCGGGCGACCTGCTCGACGTGATCATGCGGGCGATACCGGACGCGCCGCGGGAGCGCCTGCACGCGCCGCGCGGGCCGCGACGGGTGGCTCTGGTCGGCAAGCCGAACGTCGGTAAGTCGTCGCTGCTCAACAAGGTGACCGGCGAGGATCGGTCCGTGGTGCACGATGTCGCCGGCACCACCGTCGATCCAGTGGATTCGCTGGTGGAACTGGACGGCGAGATCTGGCGGTTCGTGGACACGGCGGGGCTGCGCCGCAAGGTGTTCGCCGCGTCCGGCACCGAGTACTACGCGTCGCTGCGTACGCGGGGCGCCCTGGAGGCCGCGGAGGTCGCCGTCGTGCTGGTGGACACCTCACAGCCGATGACCGAGCAGGACCAGCGGGTCGTATCGATGGTGATCGAGTCCGGCCGGGCACTGGTGATCGCCATGAACAAGGCCGACCTGGTGGACGCGGATCGTCGACAGGAAAGTGAACGGGAGCTGGAGCGGGACCTGGCGCGGGTGCGCTGGGCGCAGCGGATCAACGTCTCGGCCCTGACCGGGCGCGGCGTGCACCGGCTGGCCCCGGCGCTGCGCACCGCGCTGGCGTCCTGGGACAAGCGGATCGGCACCGGCCAGCTCAACGCCTGGCTGAAGGACCTGATCGCGGCGACGCCGCCGCCGGTCCGCGGCGGCCGGCAGCCGCGGGTGTTGTTCGCGACGCAGGCCGCGACCCGGCCGCCCACGTTCGTGCTGTTCACCACCGGCTTCCTGGAGGCCGGCTACCGGCGCTTCATCGAGCGTCGACTGCGCGAAGACTTCGACTTCACCGGGTCGCCGGTGCGCATCAACGTGCGGGTGCGGGAGAAGCGCGACCGCCGGAAGTAGCGCGACCGCCGGACGTTGGTCGACCGCCGGAAGTAGCGCGACCGCCGGACGGGGCGGTCAGGCGCTCAACAGGTCCCGGGCGGCGGCGACCATCTCGTCCTCGTGGACGAGCACCAGGTTGGCCGCCGGCCCGAGCGGCACGAACGAGTCCGCGCTGGCCACCCGCCGGATGGGCCCAGTGAAGCCGGCCTCGATCAGCGTCGCCGCGATGCCTTCGCCGACGCCGCCGCTGTGCCGCGTCTCGTCCACGATCAGCACGCGCCCGGTCGCCGTCGACTCGCGGACCATGTCGTCGACCGGCAGCGGCGACAACCATCGCAGATCGAGCACGCGGCACCGGACGGCGTCGTGCCCGTCGCCCTCGGCGAGCCGGCGTGCGGCACGCAGGCTCATCGGCACCCCGTTGCCGAACGTCAGGATCGTGACGTCGGCCGCCCCGTCCATGTCGCCGCCGTAGCTGCGGGCCGAGCCGACCGGGACATGGTCCTGCGGCGTGGGATACGGTGCCAGCCACGCGTTGTCGCCCTCGGTGAAGAGGTCCCGCATGTGGTAGAGCGCGATCGGCTCCAGGAAGATGCACACCGTGCCGTCCACCGTCGCGGCGGCCAGGCAGGTGCGCAGCATGGCGGCGGCGTCGTCCCCGCGGCTGGGCGAGGCGATCACCACGCCCGGGATGTCGCGGAGCACCGCGAGGGAGTTGTCGTTGTGGAAGTGCCCGCCGAAGCCCCGCTGGTAGCCGTAGCCCGCGATGCGTACGACCATGCCGTTGCGGTACTGGCCGCGGGAGAAGAACTGCAGGGTGGCGGCCTCGCCGCGGAGCTGGTCCTCGGCGTTGTGCAGGTAGGCGAGGTACTGGATCTCGGGGACCGGCAGGAATCCGGTGACGGCGGTGCCCAGGGCGAGGCCCAGGATCGTCTGCTCGTCCAGCAGGGTGTCGAAGACCCGGGCGCGGCCCGCCGTCTGCTGCAGCCCGCGGGTGACGCCGTACACGCCGCCCTTGCGGCCGACATCCTCGCCGAACACCAGCATCTCGGGCCGGCGTGCCAGCTCGTCCTTCAGGGTCTGGTTGATGGCTTGGGCGACGGTCAGCGATTCGCCGGCCGCCGTGCCGTCCGCGGCGGAGACGACGCTGCTGCGCACAGCGACCGGGTCGCGGGGGGCGAGCGGGGAGATGACCTCCGCGCGGGTGGTCAGCGGCCGGGAGGTGAGCGCCTTCGCGGCGTGCTCGGCGACGTCCTCGCCGATTTCGGCGAACTCGGCGGCGAGCTCGGCCGCAGTGGCGAGGTTCGCGCCGATCAGGGCCCGGGCCGTGCCCAGCAGCGGGTCGCGGTCGGCGTCCGAGGCGATCTCCTGGGGGCTGCGGTACGCGGCCTCCACGTCGGATCCGGCATGGCCGTAGAACCGTACGGTGGTCAGGTGCAGGAAGGCGGGCGATCGCTTGTCGCGCACGTAGGCGGCTGCCCGCGTCGCCGCGTCCAGCACGGCGAGCGGATCGTGGCCATCCGCATGGAAGTACTCCACGCCGGGCCGGGAGCCGTAGGTCTGCTCGATCCAGCCTCGGGGGGTGCGCACCGAGATGCCCAGCCCGTTGTCCTCGCAGACGACGAGCAGCGGCATCGGCAGACCGGCGTACCGGCACCACAACGCGGCATTGACGGCGCCGGCCGTGGTCGAGTGGTTGGCCGAGGCGTCGCCGATGCTGGCCACCGCGATGGCGTCAGCGGGCCAGGCGGACGGCACGCCGAGCTTCTTCGCCCGGTCGATGGCGAAGGCCACGCCGACCGCCCGGGGCAGGTGCGAGGCGATGGTGGAGGTCTGCGGGATGATGGCGATCTCGTGCCGGCCGAAGACCTTGTGCCGGCCGCCGGCGATCGGCTCGGCGGCGTCCGCGGCGACGCCGGCCAGGACGTCCGCGACCGGATCGATGCCCGGCCGCTGCCAGGCGCGCCGCACGTAGAACGCCCCGGAACGGTAATGCAGCAGGGCCGGGTCGGTGGGGCGCAGCGCCGCGGCGACACCGGCATTCGACTCGTGCCCCGACGAGCCGATGGTGTAGTAGCCGCGGCCGGCGGCCTGCATGCGGCGCGCGGCCAGGTCGAGCTGCCGGGAGGTGGCCTGCGCCCGGAAGATCGTGCGGAGCTCCTCGGCCCAGCCGCCGGTCGAATTCGCGGCGGCGGAACGCGTCTCGGCGGGGGAGAGCCCGGCCAATCGCTCGGTGAGCGAGGTGGCGATGTCGTCAGGGGTCGTCATGGTCGTCCTGCTGCGGAATGATCGCCTCGTGTTAGCCAGGCCGGCATATATCGCGGCCTGGCTAACACGAGACGGAAAAAATGGTCAGAGCCGGAAGTCCAGGTCGGGCACCAGCTCGGCGACGTCCATCTGAGCCTTCTGCAACTTGCCGGAGTAGTCCCAGTTCATCGCCTGCCACCGGGTGAACTGGTCCAGCACCCAGATGCCCGACTGGCGAGAACCGTTGCCCGACTTGCCATTTCCGCCGAACGGCAGGTGTGCCTCGGCCCCCGAGGTCGAGTTGTTCACCGACACCATGCCGGCCGAGATGCCCCGGCGGAACGCGAACACGCTCTTCGGGTCGTTGGTGTAGATCGAGCTGGACAGCCCATACCCCGGCTTGTTGGCCAGTGCGATCGCCTCGTCCAGCTCCCGGTAGGTGGTGACGCCGACGATGGGCCCGAACGTCTCGTTCATGAACAGTTCGTCGTCCGGCCGCACGCCGTCCACGATCACCGGGTGGTAGAACAGCCCGGCCTCCGGGTCGCCCACGAAGCCCTCGCGGGGGTTCGACGTGCTGATGCGACCGGTGCCGGTGGAGCCGTGCACGGTGTGGTGCGGGGCGATCCAGCCCAGGTACTTCTCATAGGTGTCCGCGAACTTCGGCGCCAGCATCGGCCCGTACAGCACGTCGGTCGTGGGGTCGCCCACCACGGCGGCGCGGGTCGCAGCGTCGAATCGACGCAGGAATTCGTCGTGCACGCTCTCATGCACGATCACGGTGCCCAGCGACGTGCAGCGCTGCCCACCGGTGCCGAACCCGGCGAACAGGGCGCCCTCCACAGCCAGGTCCAGATCGGCGTCCGGGCAGATGACCATCGGGTTCTTGCCGCCGAGCTCCAGGCAGGCGGACTGAACGTAGCGGCCGGCCAGTTCGCCGATCTTCGAGCCGACGGCCGACGAACCGGTGAAGCCGATCTTGTCGAGCGTGCCCTGCTGTAGGGCGGCCTCGAGCCCACCGAACGTTGCCGGGCCGTCCGCATAGACGACGTTGAGCACGCCGTCCGGCAGCCCGCCGCCCCGGACGAACAGGTCGAAGAACGCCGCCGCGGACTTCGCCGAGTACTCGGCCGGCTTCCAGACCACGGTGTTGCCGGTGAGCAGCGCCGGAACGATGTACCAGGACGGCACGGCCACCGGGAAGTTTCCCGCGGTGATCACGGCGACCGTGCCCACCGGGTTGCGGAAGGTGAATAGGTTCTTGTCCGGCATCTCGCTCGGCACGGTCTGGCCGTAGAGCCGTCGGCCCTCGCCGAGGAAGAAGTCGCAGGTGTCGATGATCTCGCGGACCTCGCCGAGCGCCTCCGCGTACGGCTTGCCGATCTCCTCGGTGACGATCGCGGCGAGCCGTTCGGCGTTCGCCTCGATGAGCCGGCCGATGGTCGCGATCGCGCGGCCGCGGACCGGCGCGGGGACATCGGCCCAGGCCTGCTGCGCGTCGTGGGCGACGCGGATGGCCCGCGCGACGTCGTCGGCCGAGGCGAGCGTCACCTCGGCGACAGTCGTATCGACGCGTGACGGGTTGATCGACGGGTAGATCCGGTCGCCGGAAGCGGCGGGCTCGGGCGTGCCGCCGATCACGGACGTCACCTTTGTGGGGGCCATGATGTTGTCACCCTTCTGCCTGCTTCTTGGTGCTCGTAGTCGTTCATTTTCCCCGCCTCGTGTTACTCACGCAGGCGCATATGCCGGCGTGAGTAACACGAGGCGAAGGGAGTTAGTTCCGTACGCCGGTCAGGACGCGGTCCAGCGCGTCCACCGCCCGGCTCAGCTCGTCCGCGGTCACGGCCAGGGAGGGCCGGACCCGGATGGAGCGCTCGCCGCAGCCGAGGGCGATCACGTGCTCGTCGTCGTACAGCTTTTTCAGCACGTCGCCTCGCAGCGCCGGAGTCGCCAGGTCGAAGGCGCACATCAGGCCGCGGCCGCGCACGTTGGAGACGATCTCGGAGTGCGCCTCGCCGACCCGGCGCAGATCCTTCAGTAGCGTCTCGCCGAGCTCCGCGGCGCGCGCCACCAGGCCGTCGCGCTCGACGATCTCCAGCAGTCGGCGCGAGCGCACCATGTCCGTGAGCCCGCCGCCCCAGGTCGAGTTGATGCGGGACGACACGTGGAACACGTTGTCGGGAACCAGATCCACGCGCCGCCCGGCCATGATGCCGCCGAGCTGCACCTTCTTGGCGAAGGCGACCACGTCGGGCTCGATGCCGAGTTGCTGATAGGCCCAGTTCGAGCCGGTCAGTCCGACGCCGGTCTGCACCTCGTCCATGATGAGGAGCGCGTCGAACTCGTGGCAGAGCGCCTGCATGGCCTTGAGGAACTCCGGCCGCAGGTGATTGTCGCCGCCCTCGCCCTGGATCGGCTCGCATATGAACGCGGCGATGTCGTGCGGGTTCGCATCGAACGCCGCGCGGGCCTGCTGCAGGGCGTGCGCCTCGGCCGCCTCGATCTCGGCCAGGTGCTCCTCGATCGGGAAGATAGCGGCGGGGGAGTCGATGCGCGGCCAATCGAACTTCGGGTAGCGGGCGATCTTCACCGGGTCGGTGTTGGTGAGCGACATCGTGTAGCCGGTGCGGCCGTGGAACGCCTTGGTCAGATGCAGGATCTTCGTGCCCAGCTCGGGGGAGCGGCCGGCCGCCTCGTTGCGCCGCGATTTCCAGTCGAACGCGACCTTCAGCGCGTTCTCCACGGCCAGCCCGCCGCCTTCGATGAAGAACAGGTGCGGTAGCTCCGGATCGCCCAGCACCCGCGCGAACGTCTCCACGAACTCGGCGTAGTGCGTCGTGTACGCGTCCGAGTTGGCCGGCTTGTTCGCGGCCACCTCCGCCAGCTCCGCCATGAACTCCGGATCGTCCGCCAGACCTGCCGGGTTCATACCGAGCGGCGACGACGCGAAGAACGTGTACAGGTCGAGGTACTCGGT
Organism: Nakamurella lactea; assembly: GCA_044463185.1. Classification (GTDB taxonomy): domain Bacteria; phylum Actinomycetota; class Actinomycetes; order Mycobacteriales; family Nakamurellaceae; genus Nakamurella; species Nakamurella lactea_A. The sequence continues at coordinate 14,883 of JBIQMQ010000049.1, forward strand.
CCCGGTCACCGCGTCGACCACGACGGAGCCGTGGCTGGCTTTGGTGTCCACCACGAAGCCGAATCCGTCGGCCAGGATGTGCTTGGCCAGCGTCTCGTGGACCTGGCCCGGCGCCACCCGGCTCGCAG
>JBIQMQ010000050.1:0-14529 GCA_044463185.1 Nakamurella lactea
TCAGTTCCGCCGTGCCGGCCGGGATGTCGCTGGGCAGCACCACCGAGACCTGCGCGGTGCCGGTCTCGTCGAACTTGTCCGCGCTTGCGGCCGTGTTCACCGGGAACGTGCCGAGCAGCCGGCCCGCGTACGAGACGGTGATCGACGTGTCCATCGGCTTCGTGGAGCCCGTCGGCGCCGGGAACACCAGCGACGACAGCGCGAACGTCACGGTGTCGCCGGGCGCGTACGACGTTGGCGCGCCCGCCGGGAACACCACGCCCACCGACCGCTGCGAGCTGTCCACCACCAGCGGCGTGGAGCCGGCCATGGCGGCCATGTACTCGACCATGCCCTGCAGATCCGTAATGCCGGTATCGGAAGCGCCCGCGCCGTTGGCCAACTCGAAGAAGTTGTCTCCGCCGGCCGCCAGGAACGAGTTCACCGTGACGTTGTAGCTGGCGGTGGGCGAGATCGGCTCACCGTTCAGCCACATTCCGGTGATGTGGTGATCGCGGGCAGCGTTCGGGTCGTAGGTGTACACGAAGCCCTTCGAGATGCCCAGGCGCAGCATCGGGCGGGACGCCCCGTCCGGCTGCCACTGCTGTTCGAGCACCGTCTTGATCTGGGCGCCGGTGAGCGTCATGTTCACCAGCGTGTTGGCGAACGGCTGCACCGTGGCCGCCTGCTGGTACGTGACGTCCGCCGGGTAGCCGGAGGTGGCCACGCCCTCCATGTCGGCCCGCAGGCCGCCCGGATTCATGAACGCGATCTGGGCGGACGAGCCGGTGGACGGCACCGTCACCCAGCGCTGCGCCTCGGCCACGAGGTTGCCGAGATCGGATTCGCCGCCGCGGTTCTCGTCGCCGTCCGCGGTCTTGGCGCGATCCAGCGGGCCGGCGATCTGGCCCAGCGGGACGGCGCCCTTCACCTCGGCGTCGGCGTCGGCCGCGGCGACCAGTGCGGCCACCGTCTCGTCGGCCGGGTAGTTCGGCTGCCAGTTGCCGTCCGCGTCCTGGCTGGTGAGCGGCAGCAGCGAGTGGCTGATGTCGGTGATGGCGCCCGAGCCGTCCACCGAGAACACCAGCCGGTCCAGGTTGTGGCCGTACATGCCGCCCTGCAGCACCGGCAGGTCCCGGGTCGGGCTTCCCGCCGTGTTGCGCTGCGCCAGCGGCACCGTGCAGTTGTACTCGAGGTGCGTGTGCCCGGAGATGACGGCGTCGATGTTGCCGGACAGGGCGCCGACCACCTTGCCGAAATCGGAGTTGGGGTCCGTGAGGCCGGTGCAGTCGGTGGTCGCATAGCCCTCGTGCACCAGCAGCACGACGATTTGCGCGCCGTCCGCGGTGAGGGCCGCGGCGCCCTGGTTCACCGCCTGGGCGATGTCCGTGATCTGCAGCGTCGCGATCCCGGCCGGGGACACCAGCTCGTGCAGGTGCTCGGTCACCGCACCGACGAAGCCGACCTTCACGCCGCCGATCGTGGTCTCCCAGGTGGGCGCCAACGCAGGGCTGCCGTCCAGCTTCTTCACATTGGCGCCGATGTACCGCCAGTCGGCCTCCGGGATGACCCGGCCGGACAGGTCGTTCCAGCCCTGGTCGAACTCGTGGTTGCCGACGGAGGACACCTGCAGGCTGGCGTCGTTCAGCGCGTCGATCGTCGGTTGGTCCTTGGCGATGAACGACGGGAACGTGGAGGCGCCGATGAAATCGCCGGCGCCCGCGAAGATCGTGTTGGGGTTCTCCGACCGCAGTTGCGCCACGGCGCCCGCAACGACGGCGGCACCCGCTTCCTGGCCGTTCGCATCGATGCGCCCGTGAAAATCGTTCAGCCCCAGGATTTGGATCTCGGTGTCGCCGGGGGCGGCCATCGCGGCCGGCGGTATCGCTAGAGCAAGTCCTGCCATGAGTACTGCTGTTCCGGACAGTGCGACACCGCGCCGCACCCGCGTCATTCGACCCACAATCTCACCTCGAGTTCTTCGTAGGAATTTTGAGATAGGTGAGAACGTAATGAGATGATGTGACGAGCGCCACCCTTTGCGGGCAATTCGTGCGTAAAAATTCCGGCACACGCGGCAGATCGCCGGAGTTTTGCCGGCGTCGATGGGCCGGGTTTTAGCGGGTCAAACCGTCCAGCAGCGGACGTGTTAGCGGGCCAAGCCGTCCAGCACGACGGCGTTCGGCAGGTCGGCCAGGGCGGCGCCGTCCAGCACGATCTTCGAGGCCCGCAGCCCCGATCCGATGACGACCGGCCCGGCCGACACGACGGCCGCGTCGATCAGGATGGGCCAGCCCGCCGGCAGACCGAGCGGCGTGATTCCGCCGTACTCCATGCCGGTCAGTCCGGTGGCCGTGTCCTGCGGGGCGAACGAGATCTTGCGCACGTCAACGTGTTTCCGCACGACGCCGTTGATGTCCGCCCGGGTGGTGGCCAGAACCAGCACCGCCGCGAACCGCTCCTCGCCGCCCCGTTTGCCCGCGGTGATGACGCAGTTCGCGGAGGAGGCCTCCGGCACGCCGTACTGCGCGCAGAACGCCGCGGTGTCGGCCAGGTCCGGGTCGATCGGCGCCACCAGGATGTCGTCTCGGCCGGTAACAGCCGGGCGCACCGCGTCGGCGAGGAGCTCCGGCCGGCTGTGGGCGGGGGCGAGGTCGAAGGAGTCGAACCAGGTGGCGGACAGCGTCATACCTGGCACCCTAACCGCCGGTGCGGGACTGCCATCCCACCGCCGCGTGTTAGTGAGACCGGCACATTCGCCTGCCTGGCTAACACGCGACGCATGGAGAACAGGGCGGGATAATGAAACGGTGCAGGTTCCCGCGAATTCGTTGAAGATCGGCCACTACGACATCTGGCCGCCGGTGGAGCTTGCCCCGATGGCGGGGGTCACCAACCGGTCGTTCCGCACGCTGTGCCGGGAGGCCAGCGGCACCGCGCACGGAGGCGGGCTCTTCGTGTGCGAGATGACGACCACGTCCGCGCTCGTCGCGCGCAACCCGAAGACCATGGAGATGATCCGCTTCGACAGCCACGAGTCGCCGCGCTCGCTGCAGCTCTACGGCGTGGACCCGGTCGTGGTGGGCGCCGCGGTGCGCATGGTGGTGGACGAGAACCTGGCCGACCACGTCGATCTGAACTTCGGCTGCCCGGTGCCGAAAGTCACCCGCAAGGGCGGCGGGGCCGCGCTGCCCTACAAGCGGCGGCTGTTCCAGGCGATCCTGGACGCGGCCGTGCGCGAGGGTGCCCGCGGCGGCATCCCGGTCACCATCAAGATGCGCATCGGTATCGACGACGACCACCACACGTTCCTCGAGGCCGGGCGCATCGCCGAGGACAGCGGTGTTGCCGCCGTCGGCCTGCACGCCCGCACCGCCCAGCAGCACTACTCCGGCCAGGCCCGGTGGTGGGCGATCGGCGAGCTAAAGCAGGCCGTGACGTCGATCCCGGTGATGGGCAACGGCGACATCTTCCGCGCCTCCGACGCGGTCGCCATGATGCGCGAAACCGGTTGCGACGGAGTCGTTGTCGGCCGCGGCTGCCAAGGCCGGCCGTGGCTGTTCACCGAGCTGGGCGCCGTGTTCGCCGGCGAGCCGCTGCCGCCGCCCCCATCGCTCGCCGTGATCCGGAATCTGATGATCCGACACGCGACGCTGCTCGCCGAGGAGATGGGCGAGCACCGCGGTATCCGCGATTTCCGCAAGCACGTCGCCTGGTACCTCAAGGGGTTCGCGGCGGGCTCCGCCGTGCGGCAGGCGCTGGGCATGGTGTCGTCGGTGGCCGAGCTCGCGGAGCTGACGGCGCGACTCGACCTGACGCAGGTCTTCGGCGAGTCGTCGGAGGGGCCGCGCGGCCGGCAGGGCGGGCCGCAGCACCACGTCAAGCTGCCCGAGGGCTGGCTGGACGACCCGGACGCGCTGGCCGTGCCGGTGGGCGCGGAGATCGACGGGAACGGCGGGTGAGTACGCCGCCGCGCGACACACCGGGGCGACGTCCCGGGACGCAGCGGCGCGCGGCGTGGGCCCGGACATCGGCCGTGCTGGGCGGGCTTTCGCTGCTGGCCGGGTGCACCACGGCCCCGGCGTCACAGGCGGTGGCGACCACACCGGTGGGCGGGCCCGCGCTCGCGGCGATCCAGGCGACCATCGACGCGATCAACGCCACCGCGGGCGGGCCGGTCGGCGCGCAGCGCGCGGTGCTGCAGAGTCTGGCCGCGCCCGACCAGACGGCCGACCAACGGGCCTGCCCGGCCGCGACCAACACGCTGGCGTTCGATCCGGCGTACCGGGGCTTGCAGCAGACCGGCGGCGACGACTACCTGCTGCCCGTGTACATCACCATCTTCACCGGCGACCGGATCAGCGGTTCCGATCTGGCCACGCTGCGGCTGCGGCTGATCGGCGGCGCCGCCCGCACGTCGGCCCTGTGCGTGTCCTGAGCGGCGGGCCGTACCATCGCGGGGTGATGGAAAGCGGAGAAGACGGTTCCTCGGCGCCCTGGGAGCGCCCGTCACGGTGGCTCGGCGAGCAGTCTGGAGCGGAGGGCGTCGACCCGGGCAGTGCCACCGGGTATGACGCCGCAGCAGGCGACGGCGAGCCCGACGCGGGGGTCCGCGACGCGGCGGGGACAGCGGACGACGCCGACGCCCCGACCGGGCGGATCGGCCGCCGCCGGCGTTACGCCGACGAGGACGACGACACGGCGATCCGCGCCAGCGAACTGATCGCGGCCCTGACCGGCGCGGGCGCTATCGGCAGCGAGGCGGGCGCCGACGTCAGTGCCGCTGAGGCGGGCGCCGCGTCGGGTGACGCGGAGGCGGGTGACGCGGAGGCGGCGGGTGACGCGGAGGCGGCGGGTGACGGCGACCTCGGGCCGGACGACGGCGACACGCTGACACCGGGGGCCGGCCTGCACGCCGATCAGCCGCACCGCGGTTGGCTGGTCACCGGCCGCATCCTGGTCGCCGCGCTGGCCGTGATGTTGCTGCTGGTCGCCGGCACCGAATGGGTGATCAAGGCGCGCGCCGACGCCGTGCTGGCCAGCAATCAGATCTCCGCACTGGACACCGACGACACGAACATCTCCCCCACCACGGCCGTGCCCACCACGGACGCCGCGGGCATGACCACGACGGTGGCCCCGGCCCCCGAGCACTACCAGGCCGAGAACATCCTGATCCTGGGCTCGGACTCGCGCGCGTCGGCCGAGGACGCGGCACTGGGCGGCGCCAACAAGGACCCGGGCGGCTCCGATGTGGTGATGGTGGCGCACCTGTCCGGCGACCGGTCGCACGTCACCGTGGTCTCCATCCCCCGCGACACCTACGTCGAGGCACCGGAGTGCAAGGCCTGGGACTACCAGAACGACGAACTGTCGGACCGCGACTACACCTCGCCGTACTCGATCTGGCGGATCAACTCCACCTACGCGGCCGGCGGCGCGCCGTGCACCGTGAAGGCCGTGCAGCAGATGACGGGCCTGCGGATCGACCGGGTGATCGTCATCGACTTCGCCGGGTTCGCCGCGATCGTCGACGCGCAGGGCGGCATCGACGTGAACGCCTGCCAGCCCATCGTCGACGGCCAGCTCGGCACGGTGCTGCCGGTGGCCGGGGTGCAGCACATCGACGGCAAGCAGGCGCTGAACCTGGTGCGGGCCCGGAAGGTCGAGGGCGACAGCACCTCCGACATCGCCCGCATCCGCCGCCAGCAGAAGGTGCTGTCCACCATCCTGCGGCAGGCCACCTCCACCGGGGTGCTGCTCAACCCGATCAAGCTGAACAACGTGCTGCAGGCCTTCGTGCAGAACGTGAAGACGGACAACGTGACCCTGGACAACCTGCTCGACATCGCCCAATCGCTGGGCAATCTCGACCCGCGGCGGGTCACGTTCTTCACGCTGCCCACCGTCCCGGATTCCAACGGGGTTGGTCTGCACGCCACGGACGGGGCCGCACTGATCTGGCAGGCGCTGCGCGACGACACCGCGCTGCCCGGCGAGGTGACCGAGCCGCCGTCGCCCACCACGACCTCGGTCGTGCCGACCACCCCGATGACGACCATCCCGCAGGACCCGGTGACCTCGCTGGTGACCTCGCTCGTAACCACGACACCGACGGCGCCGCAGCGGGTTTCGGTGGCGCCGGGCGACGTCGACCTGCAGGTGGTGAACGTGGCCGGCCGTCCGGCCGTGGCCAACCAGGCCCGGGACGCGCTGCTGCCGCTCGGCTTCGACATCGCCACCAACGACATGCTGCGCCCGGACGGCGACGTCCGCACCGGCATCACGGTGGAGTACTCCTCCGGCAACCGGGACGCGGCGCTGACGGTGGCCGCCGCGGTGCCGGGCGCGACGCTGGTCGATAAGTCCGGCCTGGGCAGCCAGGTGCGGTTGATGCTGGGCTCGACCTTCGACGCGGACGCGTTCGCGGCCTCGGTGCGGCGGGTGGCCGTCGGCGACGCGCTGCCGTCGGCGCTGTCCAGCGCCGTGACCCCGGTGGTTTCGACCGTCACCTCGACGGTGGTCTCCACGCCCCCACCGCTCACCATGCCGGTACCGACGACCTCCACCCCACAGGAGACCACCGGGCCCACGCTGGCCACGTCCGACGTGACCTCGGTGAACGCCGGTAACGCGAGCTGCATTTAATTCCGCGCGTGTTACCCACGCCGGCGTATATGCCGGCGTGGGTAACACGCGCGGAACAGGGGGAGTTAGGCGAAGACGGTGTCCGTGGCCGCCACCGTGAAGCCGAAACGGCGGTAGAGCCTCAGGGCGGGCTCGTTGTCCGCCTCCACATAGAGCAGCGCGTGTCGGAGCCCGAGACCGGCCAGGTGGTCCAGCCCGGCCGCGGTGAGCGGCCCGCCCAGATGCTTGACCGGCGACGCGGGATCGACCGCGAGCACGTAGATCTCGCCCACCGGCTCCGGCTCCGCGGGCGGATCCGCCGGGTGCACCTTCGTCCAGTGGAAGCCGAGCACGCGCTCCGGCTCCGAGGTCGGCACGGCCAGGAAGAACCCGTTCGCATCGAACCAGGGCTGCGTCATCTCCGCTTCCAAGCCCTGCTGGTCCAGCCGCCCCTGCTCCGGATGCCACGCGAACGCCGCGGCGTTCACCCGCAGGAACTCGGCGTCGTCCACGCCGGGGCGGAATGTGCGGATCGTGACCCCGTCCGGCGGCTCGGTCCCCGGGACACCGGGCGGGATCGGCAGATCCGCGCGGAGCTGCAGCAGCTCCCGAACCGGCGTGAGATTCCGCTCGGCGGCCAGGTGCACGGCGGCCGGCAGCGTGCCGTGCGCCCAGATGCCGCCGGGCGCCGCGAGGAGCTGCCTGGATAGCCGCCTGCCGATGCCGCGCCGCCGGAACCGCGGGTCCACGTACAGCTCGGCCGGGCCGGCGCCGTCCGGGTGGCGGGGGCGCCACGCCAGCGCGGCCAGCTCCCCGCTGGCCGGGTCGCGCTCGGTGATCAAGTCGACCGCGGCCGGGTCCGGCGGGCCGTCCGGGGCGCGGCCGTCGACGGCGCGTACCCGCTCCAGCAGCGCGGCGGCCTCCGCGATAAGCGCCGCATCGGCACCGTCGTCGGCCGGCCGCTCCGGGGTGGCCGAATCCGGCCCGATCGCATCGACATCCATACTCGCTAAGGTAGTGCTGTGGAGATCTTCGTGGCCATCGTCCCGTTCGCCGCGGTCGTCGTGATCGCGGTCTGGTCGGCCATTCACACCTACCGGCTCGCGCACCCCAAGCTGGACGCCCTGGAGGCTATGGGCAGCTCCGAGGAGCAGGAGCACCGGGCATGACGCAGCCCGATGATCGGGCGCCGTCTGGAACCCCATCCGCGGGGCCCGCACAGGGCGCCGCCGGTGCCGGGCGGCTTTCCGGCGACCGGGCGGTGGCGGACGCCGACGCCCGCGCGACGGCCACCCGCGACGTGAACATCGCCACCGCCCCGCCGCTTCCGATCGACCCGGACACCGCGAACGTCCGGCTCGGCCCCGAGATCGACGAGGCCGTGCTGGCTCTGCTGCCGCTCATCGGGATCTGGCGCGGCACCGGGCGTTTCGGCAACGACCCCGGCGAGCGCACACCCCAGTTCGGGCAGCAGGTGACGTTCGCGCACGACGGCCGGGCGCTGCTGCGCTACGAGTCGGTGCTGTGGCTGCTGGACGCCGAAGGAACGGTGACCGGGCCCGGGCCGCGCGAGGTCGGCTGGCTCCGGCCGCAGCCCGAGGCGACGGGGTCGTTCGCGTTCACCATCGCGTACTCCGAGGGCGGGACTGCGTCATACTCGGTGACCGCTCCCACGCTGACCCGCTGGGATTGCGCCGGCGACACCGGCAGTCGGCTCTACGGAGTGACGCCGGACGGCCGGCTGGCCTACGTCGACGAGCGACTCGACGCGGCCGGCGAGCTTGCCCCGTTCGCCTCGGCGGCGCTGGAGCGGATCGCCGGCTGACCGGGCCGCGCCCCGCCGAATCGGCGCCCGGCCAACACCCGTGCACCCTGCCGATTCGGGGTCTGACCTCTATGCACCCTGCCGAATCGGGCACGCCGGGTTCTACCGCGGCGCGTCCTGCAGGATCTGCCGCAGGTCGAGTTGCGCGGCGAACACCTCGCGGCGCAGCACCCGGGCCTCCGCGTCGGACTGGTCGAACAGCACGATCACCGTGGTTTCCTTGTCCTCCGTGCCCCGACGCACCCCGTGGATCACGCCGTCGCGGGCGAAACCGGCGCCGCGCACGGTGAACTCGGCGACGACGCGGCCGCCGACGGCCAGCAGCGGATCGCTCGCCTCCGCCCAGATGCTGCACTGCAGCGCCGCCTCGGAGACGTCCACCATGTATCCCTGCAGCGTCGGGACGACCACGTCGGAGGCATCGCCGGTGTCGGTGCCGGTGGACAGCACGACCCGGCCGAACACCGGGACGCGCACGAACTCGCGGCGCTGCTCCACCCACGGGTCGGCGACCGGCCGCAACTCCCACAGCAGCACCTGCCCCTCGGATCGTGTGGCGGCCAGTTCCACGGGCAGCACGTGCACGCCCGACTGCGACGACCAGAGCACGTCGAACGGCGTGCCCAGCGCGTAGGGGAAGGCGGCGGGCACGCCCATCGGCTTGACCACGGTGATGAGCTCGCGGCCCCAGGATTCGATCCGGCTGGCGTACGCGGCCTCGGTCATATCGCGCAACACGATGGCCGTGCCGACGCGCGGGAGCTGGATCGCCATCAGGGGCCGTCCAGCACCGCGGTGACGAGATCCCGTGCGGCGGACTGCACCTCGGCCAGATGCTCCGGCCCGCGGAACGATTCGGCGTAGATCTTGTACACGTCCTCTGTGCCGGACGGGCGGGCGGCGAACCAGGCGCTGTCGGTGGTCACCTTCAGGCCGCCGATCGGGGCGCCGTTGCCGGGCGCGACGGTGAGCCGTTCCGTGATCGGCTCGCCGGCCAGCGTGGTCTGCGTGACGTCGTCCGGGGAGAGGTTCGCCAGCCGGGCCTTCTGCTCCCGGGTGGCCGGGGCGTCGATGCGCGCGTAGGCGGATTCGCCGTATTTCGCGGTGATCTCGGCATGACGCTGCGACGGGGTTTGGCCGGTGACCGCCAGGATCTCGCTGGCCAGCAGGTTCAGGATGATGCCGTCCTTGTCGGTGGTCCAGACCCGGCCGCGGCGCCGCAGGAACGACGCCCCGGCGGATTCCTCACCGCCGAAGCCGATGGAGCCGTCGGACAGGCCCGGCACGAACCACTTGAAGCCGACCGGCACCTCGACGAGGCGGCGTCCGAGGCCCTGCGCCACCCGGTCGATGATCGCCGACGACACCAGCGTCTTGCCGACCGCGGCCTCGGCGGGCCAGTCCGGCCGATGCGTGAAGAGGTACTCGATGGCGACGGCCAGGTAGTGGTTCGGGTTCATCAGCCCGGCGTCCGGGGTGACGATGCCGTGCCGGTCGGCGTCGGCGTCGTTGCCGGTGGCGATGTCGTAGTGGTCGCGCTGCGCCACCAGGGAGGCCATCGCGTACGGCGAGGAGCAGTCCATCCGGATCTTGCCGTCCCAGTCCAGCGTCATGAACGCCCACTGCGGGTCGACCTTCGTGTTCACCACGGTGAGGTCCAGGTTCAGCCGCTCGGCGATCTGGCTCCAGTAGGCGACCGACGCCCCGCCCAGCGGGTCGGCGCCGATGCGGATCCCGGCGGCGCGGATCGCGTCGATGTCGACGACGGTGTCCAGGTCGCCCACGTAGGAGCCGAGGAAGTCGTAGTAGCCGGTGGTGTCCGAGCCCAGCGCCTGCTGATACGGGATGCGCTGCACCCCTTCGAGTTTCGCCTCGAGCAACTCGTTGGCGCGGCCGGCGATCCAGCTCGTGACGTCCGTGTCGGCCGGGCCCCCGGACGGCGGGTTGTACTTGAACCCGCCGTCGCGGGGCGGGTTGTGGCTGGGGGTCACGACGATGCCGTCGGCCAGGTGCGCGGGGGAGTCGCGGTTCACCTTGACGATGGCGTGCGACAGCGCCGGGGTGGGCGTGTAGCCGTCCTCGGAATCGAGCAGCACGGTGACGTGGTTGGCGGCCAGCACCTCCAGAGCGGTGGCTGCCGCGGGGCCGGACAGGGCGTGCGGGTCGACGCCCAAGAACAGCGGTCCGTCGATGCCGCGGCCGGCGCGGTATTCGCAGATCGCTTGGGTGATGGCCAAGATGTGGTCGCGGTTGAAGGCGCCGTCCAGGCTGGATCCGCGGTGCCCGGAGGTGCCGAACGCGACGCGCTGCCGCGGGTCGGCGGGGTCCGGGTGAACGGCGTCATAGGCGGCCAGCAGCGCATCGATGTCCGTGAGGTCGGATTTCTGGGCAGGAGTGCCAGCGCGTTCGTCCATGCCCTATTGAAACGCATGCGGCCGCATTCAGCGCGGTTCCGCGCAATTCAGCGCAGCAGCACGGTTCGGAGGTGCTCGGTGAGCGCGGCGTCGTGCGGCCGGGGGTGGCCGTCGAGCATGACGACGGGTGCCGCGAGGCGGATGGCCGAGACCAGGTAGACGGAGTCCGCGGTGACGAGGTCTTGGGCGGTGACCGGCCGGTGCCCAGGGGCGAGCCGCGCCGCCGTGATGCCGGGCAGGATGCCGGGGGCGGCCGGGGTGATGAGCTCGCCGCCCCGGGCCAGGACCACGGTGGCGGTGGGCCCCTCGGTGATGGTGCCGTCCGGCTGCAGGAAGATCACGTCGTCCGCGCCCTGCGACCGCGCGTACCGGCGGGCGGCGAGATTCGTTGCGTACGAGAGGGTCTTGGCCAGGGTGGTGGTGTACGGCACGGCGCGGTGGAACGGGTCGGCCGCGAGGATGACGGAAATCCCGGCACGTTCCGCCAGCGTGCGGCTCGGCACGGGGGCGGCCGTGGCGAAGTGCTGCCCGGACCGGGTGGAGGTGAGCCGCAGCACGAACTCGCCGACGGCAGCCGGTTCGGCAGCAGCGCGGAACGCGCCGATGATCGTGTCGATCGCCGGGCCCCACGCCTCGGCCGGCGGCGTCTCGATGTCCAGCAGCGCGGCCGAGAACGCCAGGCGCGCTTGATGTTCCGCCAGATCCAGCGGCCGGCCGTCCGCCACCAGGATGGTCTCGAAGACGCCGTCGCCATGGGTTACGGAGCTGTCCGTCGCGGGGATCAGCGCCGTCTCGGCGGGGCACACCGCGCCGTCCAGGCGCGCGAATAACGTCATACCCGACGCCATGCCCTCGGCTTCCGCCATGCCGCGCGCCGCTAGAGCTTCCGCAGCCGCACGCCGGTCACCGCGTGGTCCGGGCCCTTGGTGAGCACCAGGTTCGCGCGGCCGCGGGTGGGCAGGATGTTCTGGATCAGGTTCGGCTTGTTGATGGTGGTCCACACGTCGGAGGCCACCGCGATCGCCTCGTCGTCGGTGAGCCGGGAGTAGCGGTGGAAGAACGATTCCGGGTCGGCGAACGCGGTCGCGCGCAGGTGCAGGAAGCGGTTGACGAACCAGCGCCGGATGTCGGGCTCGGCGGCGTCCACGTACACGGAGAAGTCGAAGAAGTCGGAGACGGCCAGCGCGCTGGAGCCGTCCTCCGAGAGCTGCGCGGGCTGCAGCACGTTGAGCCCCTCCACGATGAGCACATCGGGCTTGTGCACCACGATCTTCTCGCCGGGCAGGATGTCGTAGGTGAGGTGGTCGTACTTCGGAGCCTGCACCTCGGCAGCGCCGGACTTGACCGCCGCCATGAAGGCGAGCAGTGCGCGGCGGTCGTACGACTCCGGAAAGCCCTTGCGGTGCATGATGTTTCGCTCTTCGAGCACCGCGTTCGGGTGCAGGAAGCCGTCGGTGGTCACCAGTTCGACCCGGGGGGTGTCCGGCCAGCGCGCCAGTAGTTCGCGCAGCACGCGGGCCGTGGTGGACTTGCCGACGGCCACCGAGCCGGCGACGCCGATCACGAACGGGGTGCGGGCGCTGCGCTCGCGCAGGAACGTGGAGGTGACCGTGTGCACCATGCCCATGCCGGACGCGTACAGGTTGAGCAGCCGGGACAGCGGCAGGTAGACGGTGGCGACCTCGTGCAGGTCGATGGGGTCGCCCAGGCCGGCCAGGCGTGCCAGTTCGTCCTCGGTGAGCGGCAGCGGCGTCGACTCGGCCAGCGCCGACCATTCCCTGCGGTCCAGGTCGACATACGGGGTGATGCCGACGGCGCCCGCCGTCGAGTTGTCCGCCATGATGCACGATTCTGCCGCATCGCCTCCGACCCCCGTCGCCACGGTGCAGCAGACCCGTGATTTCGCGCGAGACGATACCGTGGGTTGTGTGAGTTCCGTTGTGCTCGAACCGTCGCCGCTGCTGACCCGCCCCGGCGCCGTCGCCTCGCCCGTGCAGCCCGACCTGGCCTGGCATTACGGCGACCCGCTCGGTGAGCAGCGTGCTGCGCGGCGTGCGCCGGTGTTGCTCGACGGCTGGACCCGCGGCACCGTGCTGGTCTCCGGCCCCGATCGGCTCACCTGGCTGGATGCGCTCGCCTCACAGCACTTCGCGGAGTTGGCGATCGGGGCGGAGAGCCAGGCACTGTGGCTCTCGCCGCGCGGCCACATCCAGCACCACGCCGAGGTGCGCATCGACTCCGACGGCATCGAGCTGCGCACCGACTCCGTGCAGGACGCCGCGTCGCTGGCCGAGTTTCTGGTGTCGATGCGCTTCCGGGTGGCGGTCGAGGTGCGCGACCTGAGCGACGAGGTGGCGGCGCTGACGCTGGTTGGCGACGGCGCGCCGACCAACGTGACGGTGCCGCGCGGCGAGTTCGGCGCGCGCGTCGCCGCCCTGATCGCGAAGGGCCACGTGCCGGCCGGAACCTGGGCGCGCGACGCATTGGCCGTGGCGGCGCGCCGCCCCCGGTTCGGCGTGGACAACGACGATCGCACGCTGCCGCACGAGATGCCGTACTGGCTGGGCTCGGCCGTGGCGCTGGACAAGGGCTGCTACAGCGGTCAGGAGACGGTGGCCCGGATCGAGAACATCGGTGCGCCGCCGCGCCGGCTGGTGCTGCTGAACCTCGACGGCTCCGGCGACGTGCTGCCGGCCACCGGCGACGAAGTGCGCCACGCCGACGGTGCCGTCGTCGGCCGGGTGGGCACCGTGGCGCAGCACTGGGAGGACGGTCCGATCGCGCTGGCTCTGGTGAAGCGGACTGTGCCGCCCGGGGTGCCGCTGGTGGCCGGCGGCGTGGACGCGCTGATCGATCCGGAGGATGTGGTGCCGGCCGGCCCGAAGCGGGTCTACGACCGGCGCCAGTTCGTGAACCTCAGGCGGTAGCTCGGCATACCGGCTGCTGCCGGCCCGGGGCCACGCGGCGTCCGCCCGGTGCCGCGCCATGCCGCCTGGGGCCACGCCGTGCCGGCTGCGGACGCTGCCATTCGCGGCGGTAGCGTTCAACCATGGAGCATCCACGACCCACCGAACCCTCGAGCGACCTCGTCACGATCGACGAGATACGCTCCGCGGCAACGCGTATCGCGCCGTACGCGGAGCGCACCCCGCTGCTGCCGCCCCCGCTCGGGGACGACTGGGCGGGCCTCTACCTGAAGCCGGAGATGCTGCAGCCGATCGGGGCGTTCAAGATTCGCGGCGCCGTCAACGCCATCGCCGCCCTCGACCCGGCGGTGCGCCGGCGGGGTGTGGTGACCCACTCGTCGGGGAACCACGCGCAGGCCGTGGCATTCGCGGCGCGGGCCTTCGGCATCGCCGCGCATATCGTCATCCCCGATGTTGCGCCGGCGCGGAAGATCGCCGCGACCCGGGCGCTGGGCGCCGAGGTGGACCTGGTGCCCATGGCCGAGCGGCTGTCGCGCACCGAGCAGATCGCGACCGCCACGGGCATGACGCTGATCCCGCCGTTCGACCACCGAGATGTGATCGCCGGGCAGGGCACCATCGGGCTGGAGATCGCCGACGACCTGCCCCGGCTGGGCGAGCCGGTGACGGCGGTATTGGTGCCGGTCTCCGGCGGCGGGCTGATCTCCGGGATCGCGGCGGCGCTGGCCGCCGAAGCGCCCGACGTCGCCGTGATCGG
>JBIQMQ010000051.1:0-3538 GCA_044463185.1 Nakamurella lactea
ACAAGCTCGGCCTCGAGAAGGGCAACGACGTCCAGCAGGGCGACTACCGCTGGCTCACGGTGCGGGTCCCGGGTGACGGGTCGACCGAGATCAACCTGGAGAAGCCCGGTGCGCCGCTGCACGACGAGGCGACCGCCGAACAGATTCGCGAGCTGGTCAGCAAGGGTGCGATCGGCGGCCTGGTGTTCGTCACCGACGACGCCCGCGGTCTGTACGAGGAACTGAAGGAGCGCGGCGTCACCGACTTCACCCAAGAACCCACCGACCACTTCTACGGCACGGACATGGGCCTGCGCGACCCGTTCGGCAACCACATCCGCATCTTGCAGCAGGGGTAGACGCCCCCGCGCTGCATCAGGCTCGGCCACCGAGCACCGTACGGCTCGGCCCCGGCGCCCGTTATCGGACGGGCACCGGGGCCGATCGTGCCTACCGCCGGTCGTCGGCGTCCTCGCCGCGCGCCGCGATCGCCGCCGCGCGGTTCGCCGCTGACACCACGGCCTTCAGCGATGCCAGCGTGATGGACGAGTCGATGCCGACACCCCACACCACGACCCCGTCGATGGCGCATTCCACATAGGCCGCCGCCCGGGCATCGCCGCCGGCCGACAGGGCGTGCTCCACGTAGTCGAGCACCCGCACGTCGTGCTCCGCGGTGGACAGCGCGTCGCAGAACGCGGCGACCGGGCCGTTGCCGAAGCCCTCGACGACCTGCTCGACGCCGGCCACCTTGATGGTCGCCGTGATCTGGTCCCGCGACCCGTCCACGCCTTCGGCCTCGGCCATCTTGGTGCGGAGGAGCTGCAGTGGCGAGACCGGCTCCAGGTACTCCTCCGAGAAGAACGACCACATGGCGGCGGGCGACACCTCGCCGCCCTCGCTGTCGGTGTGCTGCTGCACCACGTGCGAGAACTCGATCTGCAGCCGACGCGGCAGGTCCAGACCGTGTTCGGTCTTCATCACGTACGCCACGCCGCCCTTGCCGGACTGCGAGTTCACCCGGATCACGGCCTCGTAGGTGCGGCCCACGTCCTTCGGATCGATCGGCAGGTACGGCACCTCCCAGCGGAACGCATCGACCGGCACGCCCGCCGCCGCCGCGTCACGCTTCAAGTGGTTGAAGCCCTTGTTGATGGCGTCCTGGTGCGAGCCGGAGAAGGCGGTGTAGACGAGATCGCCGCCGTACGGGTGTCTTTCGGGTACGTCGAGCTGGTTGCAGTACTCCACGGTGCGCCGAATCTCGTCGATGTCCGAGAAGTCGATCTGCGGGTCGATGCCCTGCGAGAACAGGTTCAGCCCCAGCGTCACCAGGCACACGTTGCCGGTGCGCTCGCCGTTGCCGAACAGGCAGCCCTCGATGCGGTCGGCGCCGGCCATGTAGCCGAGTTCGGCTGCGGCGACGGCGGTCCCGCGATCGTTGTGCGGGTGCAGCGAGAGGATCACCGCGCTGCGCCGTTCCAGATTGCGGTGCATCCATTCGATGGAGTCGGCGTACACGTTCGGTGTGGCCATCTCGACGGTGGCGGGCAGGTTGACGATCATCGGGTTGTCCGGCGTCGGTCCCCAGATGGCGGACACCGAGTTGCACACCTCCACGGCGTACTCGAGCTCGGTGCCGGTGTACGACTCGGGGGAGTACTCGAAGCGCCAGTCGGTTCCGGGATACTTGTCCGCCCAGCGCGCGACCTCCTCCGCGCCACTGGTGGCAATGCTCGCGATTCCTTTTTTGTCCAGCCCGAACACGACCCGGCGCTGCAGCGTGGACGTGGAGTTGTACAGGTGCACCACGGCCGAGTGTGCGCCTTCCACCGCTTCGAAGGTGCGGGCGATCAGCTCCGGCCGCGCCTGGGTGAGCACCTGGATGCGCACATCTTCGGGGATGGCGTCCTCGACGATGATCTCGCGGACGAAGTCGAAGTCGGTCTGCGAGGCCGCGGGGAAGCCGACCTCGATCTCCTTGTAGCCCATGCGGACCAGCAGGTCGAACATGCGCCGCTTCCGGGCCGGCGACATCGGGTCGATGAGCGCCTGGTTGCCGTCGCGCAGGTCGACGGCGCACCACAGCGGCGCCTTCTCGATCCGCTTCGACGGCCAGCTCCGGTCCGGAATGTCGATCGGGGTGAACGGGGTGTAGCGCGAGTACGGCATCTGGGAGCCGCGCTGCCGGTTCCAGGCGGGTTGCCCGGCCGGGATCTCGCCCGCGGGTGTGGATATGCGTGAGGCAGGGGGAGTGCTCATGTCGGTCGAATCCTTTTGAATCGGAATGTGGGCGACGACCGGCAACACAAAATCCCGCGACGGGCAGGCCGGCCTTAACGGGCCCCGTCGCGGCGACTAAGGAGCAGGCCAGCGACGGCGATGGAGATCGCCGTGCGCCGCGCTGCGTTGCGCACCACGTTTGGCACTGTACCCCCGCTTCGGCGGCGTTCGCACGCCGAGAGCGTGGATCGTGTGGCCGCGTCCGCGTGCCGGGTGCCGCCGTGGAGGTGGTGACGGGTATGACGCAGCCCCGATCGGCGCCCGATCTGCGCGCTTCCGCTCACGAAATCCGCATTGCTGCCGATGGGGCATCCATGGCGGTGAGCGGTGACGTGTGCGCGCAGTACGGTGCGCGGTCGGGGGACGCGGCAAAGCGGGCGGAGCTAACGGCCCAGGACCTGCTGGAGCTGGTCGGCAGGGTAGGGTCGCACGCCGGCAATACGGCGACGGTCCAGGAATTGCTGGAGTTCGTCGTGGCGGAGGTCGCGCGATCGGCGGGATTCTCCGTGGGCCACGCGTACCGGCTGGACGGCGGCGCCGTGGTGCCGGACGGCGGCTGCTGGTGGGTCAGCGAGCAGCACGACGGGGATCTCGCCGCGTTTCGCGATATGTCGGACCGGGCGACATCCGTGGCCGGGGTGGGTCTTCCGGGCCGGGTCCTCGCGTCCGCGGAGCCCGCGTGGATACCGGATTTCAGTGTCGCCGACGGCGATGTGACCCGCCGCGGCGCAGCGCTGAAGGCCGGGCTGCGATCGGCGTTCGCCTTTCCCGTGGTGGTGGGTCGGCGCGTGGTGGCCGTGCTCGAGTTCTTCGCCGGCGACCCGGCCGCCGCGGATCCGAAGCTTTCCCAGGCGAGCGCCATCGTCGGCCAGACGGTCGGCCAGGTCTTCGAGCGGATCGAGGCCTATCAGGACCAGTGGGATCTGCAGACCCATGCACAGTCGATCCTGGACAACGCGGGTGACGCGTTCGTGGCGATCGACGACGACGGCATCGTGATCGGCTGGAACCGCGAGGCGGAACGCCTCTTCGGCTACCAGGCCGCCGAGGCGGTGGGTCGGTACATGCCGGAATTGATCATGCCGCCGGAATACCGGACCGACCACGACGCCGGCATCAAGCGCTACAAGGCGAACGGGTACGGCAGGGTCGCCGGGCAGTACGTGGAGTTGGAGGCCCTGCGCAAGAACGGCGAGCGGTTCCCCATCGAGATGGCCTTCTGGGGGCTGCACCAGCAGGGCGGGTGGCAGTTCTACTCGTTCGCCCGCGACATCACCGA